>CACBDX010000061.1 GCA_902538155.1 uncultured Alphaproteobacteria bacterium | reverse complement strand
TTGGCTGATAATTTTTTTGAGACAAATAATCGTGTTTTAGACATTTTCATTTCAATAATTTAGAATTATAACATTATATTCATATATGTGGGATAACTTAGTTGTAAAAAAAGTATTTGATTACTTCGAGTTAATCAGACTTAACAAACCTATTGGCTTCCTTCTATTAATGTGGCCTTGCTGGTTTGGTTTAGCGTTACTAAAGATAGAAACTTCCAAACTATTATTTTGGTATTTACTTTTTTTAATTGGTTCTTTTTTAATGAGAAGTGCAGGTTGTATAATTAATGACATCATTGATATTGATTTTGATCAAAAAGTTACACGTACTAAATTTAGACCTTTAGCATCAAAAAAGATTACTATCACTGAAGCAATATTATTATTAATAATATTATTGGTAATTAGTTTTTTCATTCTTCTCGAGTTTAATTTTAAATCAATCGTATTGGGTTTGTTGAGTGTGCCATTTGTTATTTTATATCCATTTATGAAAAGAATAACTTTCTTCCCACAGTTGTTCCTTGGAATTATTTTTAGTTGGGGTGTTCTGATAGTATCAATGCAATTTAATACACGAATTACATTTGATTTTCTTTTATTGTATTTTTTATGTATATTTTGGACATTAGCATATGATACTATTTATGCCTACCAAGATAAAACAGATGATATTTTAAATAAAATCAAATCTACAGCAGTTTATTTTGATAAAAATGGTAAAAGATTTGTTCAAGCATGCTATCTTATTATCTTAATTATATTGTCTTATTTTGTATGGAATTCCTCAAATTTTTTACTAAGTTCAATTATTATAGCAACTATCGCAATTTGTACGTATATAGCAATTCAGAAATGGGATATAACATCACCGTTAAGTTCAAATTATTATTTTAAACAAAATAATATTTTTGCAATTATGTTGTTTTTACTTTTACAAACTTTTTAATGTCTTCAGATAAAAAACAATCAGTTACTTCAAGAATAGTTTTTGATTATTTAATGAATCATAAACTCAAAATAATATTAGCTTTATTTATGATGGTTATCTCAGCAGGAGCAACAGGTCTACATGCTTGGTTAGTAAGACCTGCACTTGATGAAGTCTTAATCAAAGGTAATAAAGAAATGTTATTTTTAATACCAATTGCAATTATTATAGTGACACTCTGTAAAGGATTGGCAACATATACTCACTCTTATCAAATGAGTAAAGTTGCACATTCTATTATTGCAAAACTTCAAACTCAGATGTTTGAAAAACTCATGTATTTGAATATGAAATTTTATAATGATTCTAAGTCAGGTAATTTAATTTCAAGACTCATCAATGATACTTACTACTTAAGACTTGCAATAGTTAAATCTGTAACGGGAATCATAAAAGATGTTTTAGTAATTATTTTTTTACTAGGTAACATGTTTTATCAAAGTTGGACCCTAACTATTTTTGCTTTTTTTGCATTCCCTCTAGCAATCTGGCCTATAAGAAAAATTGGAAAGAGTATAAGAAAAATTACTTATACTATCCAAAACGAAATAGCGATTTTTTCAAATGTATTAGCTGAGAGTATCAAAGGTATTAGACAGGTAAAAGCATACTCTAGAGAAAACTATGAAAAACAAAGAGCTTTTGAAACAATTAGTTTCATTCAAAAATATTTCACAAAATCTGCTTTTATTAGCAATCGCTTAAGTCCTTTAATGGAATTTATTGGAAGTTTGGCTGTAGCACTCTCAATTTATGCTGGGGGTGTTTTTGTTTTAAATGAAAGTATGACAACAGGTCAATTTATGAGTTTTTTAGTAAGTCTTCTTCTAGCTTATCAACCGGTAAAGGCACTTGGCAATCTAAACATTAGTGTCCAAGAAGGACTAGCTGGAGCTGAGAGAATATTTAAACTTTTAGATACAAGTGAAAAAAATATGGAAAATATTTCTCCAAAAAAAACTATAGATCTAGATGGAGACATTATTTTTGAAGACGTTTCATTTGCATATAACGATAATGTAGTGCTTGATAAAATAAGTTTGACAATACCAAAAGGAAAAAAAGTTGCATTAGTTGGCTTATCTGGTTCTGGTAAGTCGACGATAGCTAATATAATTCTGCGTTTATATGATAATTATTCAGGCTCTATTTTAATTAATTCTAAAGATATAAAAGAACTTGATCTGACTGATGTAAGAAATAGTGTTTCAATAGTAACGCAAGAAACAATTTTATTTAA
>CACBDX010000060.1 GCA_902538155.1 uncultured Alphaproteobacteria bacterium | reverse complement strand
TGATGGAACAAATATGACAATACGAGAAAATATAGATCAAGGCAAGATAATGGAAGCAAGAATGTTTTTATATTCAAAATTAAATTTTAATACAACATCTGTTTTTTTAGATACTGACATGTTATTAGTACAAAAGATACCATTTAAATTATTTATTGATAAAGCGCATGTTTTTTTGTTAAAAAGATCATTTAACTTAGAAGAGAAGCCACCAGAAAAATTTAGAGGTCAATACTATAATGAGCATACAAATGGAACACTTGGAAAACTTTATCCATACATCGGTTGCTTCGTAATAATTAACAAAAAAAACTTCTGGAAAGATTGCTATAATATTTATAAAAAATACAATAATAATTATAAGTTTTGGTTTGGAGATCAAAAAGTACTAAGTGAAATTGTAAGTAACGAAAATTATAAATTTGCTTTTTTAAATGAATCTGATTTTGGTTGTCCACCAGCTTATACAATAGAAAAAAAACCGCCCTACCTAATCCATTTTAAGGGGAAAAATTATAAAAGCTATATTAAAAAATATTACAATCATATCTATGGAAATAAATAAAAGACTTACCAAAGATATAGATAATTAACTATTAAAATATAAATATTGGTTAATTGAGGATATTTATATTTAAATCTAAAAATACTTTTTCTCATAGAGAATAAATAAGTTAATTTGTAAAATAATTTTATAAAGACATATCGAATTCCTGAGCCCAAGACCGTAACATCCAGGAGACAATTTTTCTTTTACCCGAAAATGACTCTTCAATATTATGATTATTTAAAAAATTTTCTTCATTTAATATATTCTTGATTCCATCATCCCTACTTATGTCTTTATTAAATTTATTTTTTAGAGCTTTATCAGTATTCAGCCAATTCATTATTGGTGCAGACCAACCAGTTTTGGATTTATTTAAAATGTATTCAGGTAATTTATTTTTGTATGCTTCTTTTATAATATATTTTGTTTCCTTTTGTTCTAAACCAAATTTATTTGAGGAATTTATATCTAAACAATACTGCATAAAGTTTTTAGAGGATAGTGGGAATCTTCCTTCCATTGAAAACGCCATGCCGAATCTGTCATTTCTAGAGAAAAAATCCTCAGATACCGTTGTAATACAATCAAGAGCCATGGCAGAATTTGCAATATCTTCAGGATTCCATATTTCTTCTGGTAAAGATTTAATTAATACTGCATGTAAATCATCAAAATTAAATTTCATATTAAGTAAAATAGGCGCTCTAAATTTTTTCATCCACATTGCAATAAAATCATTCCAATTTTTTGGTTTTTTTTCAAGATGATACATTTTTAGATATTTTGAATAACCTCCAAAAATTTCATCTCCTATATCACCAGCCATAGTTACAACTGTATTATTTCTAGACAGAATATTATTGGTAAAAAAATACATAGGTAGACACCAATTATATCTTGGCTCTTCAATAAATTTTATTGAATCATTCCAATTTTCCAAAAATGTTTCTGGTGTTATTTTTATTTCTGTATGTTCCAAATTAATTTCTTTAGCAAATTTTTTTGCAATTTTAGCATCACTATTATAATCTTCTTTGTCATTGATGTTTGGTTCCATTATGGTTGTAAAAGAATTTAGCGATCCTAATTTTTCTTTTAGCCCGTAGGCTACCACTGAAGAGTCCATGCCGCCTGATAGAAACATTCCAAAGTTTCTTATACCTAAAGCTGAATTATCAATTGCGATTTTTGATTTTTCATAAAACTCTTCAACATTAAAATTTTTATTTGAATTAGGCCTTATAATGTTGCGAAATGTAGATTTAACTTTCTTATTATTCAAACAATATATTATTGTTTCACCTGGAAGTACTTTATAAATGCCACTAAATAAAGTTTGTCTTAGGACATTTGCACCAAGCATGCACGTACAAGCTAATGCAAGCCTGTCTATTTTTTTACTATTAGGCAATATATCAATTAGACCTTTAATCTCAGAAGAAAAAATTAATCCATTTTTAGTTTCTGAAAAGTATAAAGGTTTTATACCTACGTGATCTCTTGATAAAACAATCTCATTATTTTTTTTATTAAAAAAAACAAAAGCATGCATAGTGTCAATCAAATCACATATGACTTTTTTATAACTAAAATTATCTAATAACCATCCAAGAAGTTCAGTATCGCACGAGGTTTTAGCAGAAAACTCACTTTTAAATTTTTTTATTAAATTATTGTAATTAAAGACTTCACCATTGTATGTTAATACATTACCCCTATTAGTTATGAATGGCTGAGCACCATCCTCAGGCTTTGAAGTTATTGACAAAAGATTATG
>CACBDX010000059.1 GCA_902538155.1 uncultured Alphaproteobacteria bacterium | reverse complement strand
AATTCTTTTTCAAGTTTTTTTAATTGTCTAATTCTTAAAATTTTTGAAATTATTACATTCCAAGAATAAAGAGAAGCTAGGATTAAAATTATAATTACAGATTTAACTACAAGGTCAGCTTGCATAAATAACGCAAGCATTGAAAAATCTGGAGCTTCTGTCGATAAATTTGTACTATTAATATCTGCCATAATAATTATTTTTTTATTTTTTCAAGATCGCTACTATGAACCATAACCCAAAACCCTGGTCTATTTTTTTCACATAATGCTATTACTGGTGTCTTACCCTCCTCTTTAGCAAGCTTAGCAGTATCATCCCATAAACTAATTGCTGTATGCTTTGCTCTTAGTTTACATTCTATAAATAAGTCTTCATGAATTACATCAGCTCTTGTTACTTTACCATTACCCCCGCTTAAAGGTGTCCTTTTCCCATTGAAATAATTTGCAACATCTCTTTCTCTTTTTTTCCAAGCTTTATCAGGCATCTATATTCCTTTCATTAGGCTGTAAGTGAAGATAAAACATTATCATCAACTTCAAAATTTGATGATACAACTTGTACGTCGTCATTGTCTTCTAAAACTTCAAGTAATTTAAATAGTTTGTCTGCTGTGTCTTTTTCAATATTTATGTTATTTTTACTTTTCCAAATTAAATTTGCAGAGTTAGTCTGACCATACTGTTTAATTAATTTATCATTAAGTTCGTGCAAATCGTTTTGATCACAGTATATTGAATACTCTGTTTCATTTATTTCATAATCTTCACTATTATTTTCAATAAGAAATTCTAGAAGTTGATCTTCTTTTACTAAGTTTTTATCGAGAGTGATATTTCCAAATCTATCAAAACCAAAACTCACGCTTCCTGTTTCACCCAAATTACCTCCATATTTACTAAAAGAGGACCTAATCTCCGCGGCTGTTCTATTTTTATTATTTGTAAGTGCCTCAACTATTATTGCAATACCTTCAGGACCATACCCCTCATATCTAACTTCTTCATAATTGCTATCAGGATCATTTCCTTGACCTTTTTTTATTGCTCGCTCAATATTATCTTTTGGCATATTGAGCGCCTTGGCTGAAGCAATTGCAGATCTTAACCTAGTATTACTTTCAATATCTTCACCACCGACTTTGACAGCAACAGAAATTTCTCTTCCTAGCCTTGAAAATACCTTTGCTCTTTTTTTATCCTGAGCACCTTTACGATGCATAATATTTTTAAATTTCGAGTGCCCTGCCATTACGAGTAGATTTATAAATATTTTATCCGATGTTAGTAAAGATATAAAGTATCAGATAAATGTGTCTAATATATGTAATTTATGTCTCTTGAATTGGGGTGATATTTTTAGCTAAACCAGTATTAGTATCAATCTCTATTAAAGCCCCGCATACTGTTATGTTTTCAGTAGCAGGTGTAAATCTACCTTCTGCCCTGTACCCCTTAACAAATCCATGTATTGGATTATTTATATCAAAACCAATTATTGAATTATAATCACCTGACATCCCCACGTCTGTTTGATAGGCTGTACCTTTAGGTAAAATAACACTGTCTGCCGTTGGCACATGAGTATGTGTGCCTAAAACTGCCGTAACTTGTCCATCAACATAATATCCAAATGCCTTTTTTTCAGAAGTTGCTTCACCATGCATATCAATAATTATCGCATCACATGTACTGCCTAATTTCTCCTTTTGAAGAAATTCAATTATGCCTTTAAAGGGATCATCTAATGATAAATTCATAAATAATCTGAGCATTACTTGTACTACTATAATTTTTTTTCCATTTAAAAGTTCAAGCTTATAATATCCTTTTCCAGGAACCCCATCAGGATAATTCAAAGCTCTAATTATTTTTGGATTTTCTTCAATATAAGAAAGCATATCTCTTTGATCCCATGCATGATTCCCAAGTGTAAGTATATCAATTCCGCTAGAAAATAACTCTTCTGCATCCTTTTTTGAAAGTCCATAACCAGAAGTAGCATTCTCACCATTAGCAATAATCATGTCTGTAATATATTTAGATTTGAGTGTTGGGATAATTTCTTTAATTTTTTTTCGTGACGCCTTACCGACAATATCACCTATAAAAAGAATTTTCATTGAAAACTATATAAATTTTTTTCAGTAATAGCATAATCCACTTTAAAATCAAATTTGTCTATGGGTATGTAGTCTAACTTTTGTTCTTCATATGCATAGGCTACAGAGATGAATCTGTGATTAATTTTATTTAAATAAGCAAATGTCCTGTCATAATAACCTCCACCATAACCTAATCTATTTCCCTTCTTATCAAAAGCTAAACAAGGTACAAAAATTAATTCAGGATTTAAAATTTTATTTTTATTTTGAGGCTCTGATATATTCATATGTCCTTTTACAAAATTCTCTTCACTC
>CACBDX010000058.1 GCA_902538155.1 uncultured Alphaproteobacteria bacterium | reverse complement strand
AGATAATTTGCATAATAAACTCTTTCAGAAGCATCGGTATCTTCGTAATAAACTTTAATTTCTGTATTCATAAAATTGATCAATAAATTGATTTAAATTATCAGATATCTGAAAACCAATTCCATAATTTTCATTTAATTCTAGATAACCATTAATAATTTGAAATGTTGGATTTACTATTTTTGTTCTGAGATCATTTTCATTAATATCATATTCTAAATATCCATCAGGGTTTAAAGCTGACATAATATGAGCTGAAGAAATTAAACCAATAGCTCCTCCCAAATAATGTAACCATATTTTATTTTTTTTAATATTTTTACCTAAATCTAAGATGTCAGTGATACCTCCATAACGTGCTAAATCAGGTTGTAAAAACTGTATTTGTGTATCATTATCTAATTCATAAAATTTTTTTAAATAAATTAGATTTTCACCAAATGCTAAATTTTTGTATAATTTGTTTAGTTGAACTATTTCAGATATCGAATGGTTTGCAGATATAGGTTCTTCTAACCACAAATAATTGAAGTTTTTTAATTTACTAATATTTTCATGAACATTATCTAAGCTCCAAGCCTGATTTACATCTAACATATATTTTTCATTAGATGCTATAGTTTCTTCAATAGAAGTTATCGCTTTAATGTCTTCTAAAATATTAAAACCAATTTTAATTTTAAATCTATCTATGCCCAAAAGTCGAGCTTCTTGAATTCTTTCTAAGTGTTCATCTCTGTTTATCCCACTTGCATAAACTTTAATTTTATTTTTGGATTGATCATTTAATCTTTAATTCTATATCCTTTTGAAAATGTATATGTAATAAATAAGATGCATCCAATTAAAATTGTTAGGATTGTTAATGTACTTGTAAATATTGAAACATCAGAAACTTGATAAAAACTATACCTGAAACCACTTATTAAATATAAAACAGGATTTAGTAATGATATTTTCTGCCAAAATTCTGGCAGCATATTAATAGAGTAAAAACTTCCTCCCAAGAAAACTAATGGTGTTATTACTAAAATTGGAATAATCTGTAGTCCTTCAAAACCCTCTGCATACATTCCAATTATAAAACCAAATAAAGCAAAAGTAATAGATGTCAGTATTAAAAAAAACATCATGAGAAGAGGGTGATCTATTCTTACATCTACAAAAAAATTAGCAGTTAGAATAATCACACATCCAATTATTAATGATTTGGATGCTGCGGCTCCTACAAAACCAAGCACTATCTCGAAAGAAGATAACGGTGCTGCAAGTATTTCATATATGGTATTTGTAAATCTTGGGAAATAAAAAGCAAAAGAAGCATTAGAGATTGATTGAGTTAGGATAGTCAACATAATCATTCCTGGCACAATATAAGAACCGTAATTTATTCCATCTATCTCTGTTATTCTTGATCCTATCGCTGAGCCAAAAACTACAAAGTAAAGAGAAGTTGTAATTATTGGTGAGGCAAGACTTTGAAATAAGGTTCTTCTAAACCTTTCCATTTCATGAATATATATTGCTTTAATTCCGTACCAATTCATTATTATTTTCCTGTATAAGTTTAATAAAAATCTCTTCCAGTGAACTTTGCTCAGTATTAATGTCTTTTATTTTATAACCATCTTTTTTTACATCATTTAAAAGTTCAGCAATATCAGTTGTGTTTGAGTTTAAATTATAGGTATGTGAGATAATTTTATTTGTTTGATCTAAAGTAAAATTATATTTTGATAAATTACCATTTATTTTTTCTACAGATTCAAATAATTCAATTTTTATTGTTTTTTCTCCAAGCTTTTTAATTAATTTATTTTTTTCATCCACTAAAATTATTTTACCATCGTTTATAACTGCCACTCTATCACTTAATTCTTCGGCTTCTTCAATATAATGTGTTGTTAAAATAATTGTTACTCCATCTTCATTTAATTTTTTAACAACATCCCACATATCTTTTCGTAATTCTACATCTACACTAGCTGTTGGTTCGTCTAAAAATAATAATTTAGGTTGATGAGATAATGCTTTAGCTATTAGGACTCTTCTTTTCATTCCACCTGATAGTTCTTTAATTTTATTATCTTTTTTGTCCCATAAGGATAGTTGTTTTAAAAGCTTCTCTATATAATTATGATCAGGTTTCTTACCAAAAAGACCTCTAGAATAATTAACATTGTTCCAGACAGTTTCAAAAGATTCAAGATTTAATTCTTGAGGAACAATACCTGTTATTTTTCTAGTATTTCGATAATTTTTAATAATATCCATATTATTTATTTTTATTGTTCCAGTATTGAAATTTACTATTCCGCAAATTGAGTTTATGAGTGTTGATTTTCCTGCACCATTTGGTCCAAGCAGAGCAAATATTTCTCCCTCTTTAATATTGAGATTTACATTTTCTAACGCTTTTACTGAATTTTTATAAAATTTAGTTACATTATTTA
>CACBDX010000057.1 GCA_902538155.1 uncultured Alphaproteobacteria bacterium | reverse complement strand
GAGAAAAATGACTGAAAACCAGTTTAAGAATATAACTCGATCTCAAACATCAGATGTTATAAGAAAAAAGAAATCTGATTATGTTATTTATAACAACTCGACATTAAAGGATTATAAAATTAAGATTAATAAGCTAATAAGTAAACTTTAGTTAAAACAATGAGAGAAGTAGTAATTGATACAGAAACCACAGGCCTTGATTATAAGACTGGCGATAGAATAATAGAAGTTGGTTGCGTTGAACTCAAAAACTATATTCCTACAGGAAACACACTTCAGTTTTATTGCAAACCAGACAGAAGTATAAGCGAAGGGGCAAAAAACATTGTGGGCCTTTCAGATAATTTTCTTAATCAACAAAAACCATTTGAAGAAAACCATAAGGGGCTCTTAAATTTTTTGAAAAATGACACATTGATAATTCACAATGCATCATTTGATTTAGGTTTTATAAATAATGAGCTGTCAATCTTAGGATTACCACATTTAGATAATCCTGTAGTTGATACAGTTTCTCTTGCAAGAGAAGTTTTAAATACCAGAATAGCTAATCTTGACTATTTGTGTAGAAGATTTAACATTGATTTATCAGATAGATCATTTCACGGAGCCTTACTTGACTCCCAACTTCTAGCCGCAGTTTATTTAGAGTTAAGAGGGGGCAAGCAATTTTCTATGGAGCTGAATTCAAACATTGATGAAAAAAACACACAAATTAACAACAAAAACGAAACAAAAACCAAAATAATAGAAGTTAATAAAGAAGATTATCTTGCCCACGAAGAAATGTTAAAAAAACTAAAAAACCCCCTCTGGAAAAAATTTAACTATTAATATTTAAAAAAGTTATTATATTAAAATCAAATGATTTACGGCGACCTTCAATTTTTTGATATTCTAATTTTTGCAGCTATTGCTGGATTTATTATTTATAGATTGAGGAGTGTTCTTGGGAAAAGAACAGGGTTTCAAAAAAATATTTCAGAGCCAAAACCTCAAGAAACCAAAAAACAAGAAGATGTTCAAAATATACCATCATTAATGGATAATGAGACAAAGCTTGAAATTGTATATAAAAAAGTAAATAATTTTAATCACAGAGAGTTTCTTGATGGTGCCAAGAAAGCTTTTGAAATTATAATTTCATCTTTCAACAATGGTGATAAAAAAACACTGAAAAACCTTGTGTCTAAAGATGTCTATTCTGCTTTTGAAAAAGCGATTGATGAAAAAACAAACAATCCTGAATCACAATTTTATTCGCTTATTGTAGAGGGCATCGCAGATGCAAAAGTAGAAAATGACACAATATCAATATCAGTCAATTTTATAAGTGAACAGATGTTAAATAATGATGAGGGTTCTATTGTTAAAAATAAAGACACTTGGACTTTTGAAAAACCAGTAAATTCTTCTAGTCCCATATGGATTTTAACTCAAACTTAATATTTGTCCTTTAAAGAACTCAAAGACCGAATTAAAAAAAACGAGGGTTATTCTGACAAGCCTTATCAAGATCAATTAGGGTTTTATACTATTGGTTATGGTCATCTTATTACAGAAAAAGAAAATAAATATTACATTAAAAAATTTAAAAAAAAATATTTTGTAGAATTGTTTGAGATAGATTTTAAAAAAGCACACGAACAATATAAAAAAAAATTTTTTAAAAAAAATCACACAACTTCAGAGAGGGAATTATTAATAGAAATGATTTTTCAACTTGGAGCAAAAGGTGTCTCCAAATTTAAGAAAATGCTTTATTTTCTAAACAAAAAACAAAAATTCATGGCATCACTAGAGATGTTAGACAGTTTGTGGTATTTACAAACACCAGAAAGAGTAAAGAATCTAATTAAAAACTATACAAAAAAATAATGGAAGAAGATTTTTTTCTAAAAAACATGAGAGGTGTAAAACCTTTTAAAAAAGACACCACTATAGTTAAAACCAAAACAACTAATAAAAAAAATGTAAAATTAGATAAAATAACTAATACTAAAAATACCAGCAAAAAAACAATAACTGAACACAAAGTTAGTAGCTCAGAGTTTAAATTATCATTTGGTGAGGTTAATAAGGAGCTTAAGAGAGGAAAAATTAATATAGACAGAAGAATTGATCTTCACGGGTACGGTTTAGTCGAAGCACATGAAAAATTTATAAGTGAGGTGAAAAAAAATTATAACAAGAATAAAAGATGTTTGCTTATAATTACTGGAAAGGGTGTTCATAAAAAAAATCAAAACGAGCAAGACACAAACCCAAAACTTTTCTATGGAAAGATTAAAAACTCAATAATTAATTGGATAAACGAAGATAATCTTAAGAAATATATCCTAACATATCAAGATGCGGGTTTTGAACATGGCGGTGACGGAGCTCTTTTTGTCTATTTAAGAAAAAAAAAGTTTTAAATTCTTTCTAACTTAAATACCCTTTTTTTGAAATGAATAAGAATTTCATATGGAAGTAAATCATCTTTAACTAAAAATTCAATTTTTTTTAAATCATTTCTTTTATGGTCAGCCCAAATATTTACATAGTCTTCAATTTCTAAA
>CACBDX010000056.1 GCA_902538155.1 uncultured Alphaproteobacteria bacterium | reverse complement strand
GTCGTGTAGATATTTGGCATAAATTATATTAATCTTTCATTGATGAATTGGAACGATAATTAATTATGAAAGAAATAATTATTGATAGTAGTATTTTTACTCTTTTAAAAAAAAATGTTGGCAAACATTTAGACGGAAATGGTAATCAAAAAAATGAAGACTTATTAATTGATCCTATTGGCTTAGTTAATAATTCAAAGGAGGAACTGATAAATATAAAATTATTAGAAACTGAAGGTAAAATAAAAATAGAAAGTAAACTAAACATAGATGAATACAGAGAATTTCTTGAAAAATGCTATAACAAATTAAAATATATTAAAAAATTTAAAGAAGATCACCTGAAGACAGTTTCATCTATTGGAATATTTTTTTATCATCTTGATCCATTATTAGTTAATAGAACTGATAAGGAAATTGAAGAAAGAAAAAATTTTAAAAAAAGCGTAGGTTTGGAATATCATGATGTTGATGCATCTGATTTATCTCACAAACACAATAATTATACTACTTTTGAAATTAAAGAAGATAATGGTGAAATAGTTTTTAATAAGGATTCTTTTAAAAATAATATTTTGAATATGGGAAATCTTCAAATTTTAAATTTTTCTTCAAAAGATATTTCCCATATTAATATCAAAAACCTACCATTTAAAATTAAATCAGACTTAAGTATTCACACGTCTCTTTTTAAAAAAATTATTAAAAAAGAATATATTGAAGCTCAAATTCACGAATTGACTGAATTTCATTCAGATTTACAAGAATTGTATTTTGCTCCAAATTTTCACCAAATTAGGGATTGGATTTATGATAAAAAACAAAAAGAATTTTTGAATTTTGTCAGTGAAGGAAAAAAGCTTCAAAAAAAGATTAAAGATATTCATAATAATAAATTAGGAGCCTACTCTCGTTTTATTAATGAAATAAAATATAGAATATTTCAAGATACAATTAATGAAACTCATGTCCTGATGGAAATTTACTTCAAAGATATAAATAAATTTATAAATGCAGAAAAAACTACAACAAAATCTATGAACATTATGGACCATTTAGAAAATATAAGAAGGCAAAAAGCAGAACCAGCAAAATTAGAAGAAGAATTTAATAAGAATAGACAAAAATATAAAAAAATTGAGGAAGTTTTACCACTGTTTCCGTTAACAATACTTATTCAAAAGAGGAGAGTAGAAAAAATGAGAAATACATGTCCTGAATTATTTGATACTAATAAAGAAAGTCTCAGTTTTTTTGAATAAATGAATACTTAAAATTTATTAACTTCATTATTTTTTTCACATAAAAATTTACCTTCTCTCATAAAATATGAAGGAGTATTAGAAGAAGATAAACTTATATTTCCATATTCTCTAGTTGTTAATTCACCTGTTTTTCTATCAATCAATAAATAATTTGAAAAGCCTTCAGGTAGATCTATTGGATTTAAAGGCTTTGTTTGTATAAAATTTTCGTTAACAAATATTTTTTCATTTTTAAAACGAGGTAAAACTGAATCTAATAAATTATTTGAGTAATCTATAGTAATGTAATTTCTTTTTTTAAACGTTGGCTCTTCACAATTTAGTTCAGGATTATATTTTCCCTTATCATTTATTAGTTCACCATATAATGAAATACACTCACACTTAAGTTTAATAATTTCTCCGAAAATGTTTAGAGGATATAAGATTAATATCCATATTAAAATGATATTAAATTTAATACAATTCATCTTTACTAATTATCATCATAATTTATCTCATTCATATAACTCCAAATCTTCCTTCATAAGATTATAGAGATTTTTATTTTTCTTCCAATTATCAGTTATTTTGTTCAATTCAAGATCAGTTAGATTATCAAAACTAGTAGCATTAACTATTGATCCATTTTCAAATTCATAAAGATCATGTGAAAGTTTATAAGACTCATAGAGCATTGCTGAGCCATTAGGTAAACCATTTTTAAAATTACAATATAAATAATGATTATAATCTAAGCCTTCAATGCCGATTGTTAACTTTACAGCACCTTCTGGAACTCCATTAATATATCTTGCCTCTTCAACATACCTTTGACCCATAAAATAAAAAGATTCTTGAGCATAAGTATTAGTAAAGTAATTTTGCAACATTTCTAAATCATATGGAAAGCCTGCTTCAGTATAATCGTTTCTATCTTGTTCTTCAAAAAATTTAGTTCCAAAACTTTCTGGTGTATGAGGAATTTTATTTTTTGTTTCACCTTCATATCTATATTTTAAAAATTTACTCTTCTTGCTTTTTAAAATTTTTTGTAAACTTTTGGATTCAATAGAGTTAGGATTAAAAAAATTTTTCATTACTCTAATATCTTTTTAATATCCTCTAATTTAGATTTAAAACTATTTCTTAAACCTTTTAAAAGTTCATTATTTTCTTTTTTTGTTGATTTTAAATACTTACTTATTTTTTTATATTTTTTAAATAAATCAAATAGAGCTTTATCAAATTCATCTTCTTTTTTATTAAACTCTTCATTAGCTATTAGTAGCTCCTCCATTCTTTCTTTAGAGGCAGGTGAATTTCTATTAGGAAATTTTAAAATTTTGACCATAAATAA
>CACBDX010000055.1 GCA_902538155.1 uncultured Alphaproteobacteria bacterium | reverse complement strand
GTGGGTATATAGACTTTTCGCCACTATCAATCAACTGTTTATATCTTCTTTTTGCCCTTATTTCAGAATTTACAACAATATATAGTTTTAAATCAGCATTTTTAAAAACGACTGATCCTATATCCCTCCCATCGATAACAAAACCACGATTATTTTTATTTTTTTTTACAAAATTGTATTGCTGATTATTTATAAATTCTCTTACACATTTATTAACTGCAATTGTTGAAGCTAAATTACCAATTTCTTGAGTTCTAATTTTATTACTTTTTCGAAAAGAAATAGTGCGAATTTCTCTTAATTTTTTTTTAATTTCATTAATATTATTAATATTTATTTTGTCCTTTAAAAAAATTAGTGCTAGCCTTCTATAAAGAATTCCTGAATCAAGATGTTTTAACTTCCATTTTTTGCTAATATATTTAGAAATTTTTTCCTTTCCTGAAGCTGCGGGTCCGTCTACAGTTATTATTATATTTTTCAAATAATTCTTCCACCCAATTTATTTAATTCACTTTTGAAATTAGGGAAACTTGTATTGATTGACTCTGAGTCATCTATTTTTAAGGGCCCTATTCTTGTTGCCATAACACAAAAAGCCATTGCAATTCTGTGATCAAAATCTGTTCGAATTATATTAGAATTAATTTGATAATTTTTAGATGGATAAATAAATAAATCATCATTTTCAGTTTTACAATTCACACCGCATTTTTGTAAGTTTAAAATGATTAGTTTTAGTCTATCACTCTCTTTTACTCTTAATTCTTTTAAGCCACGAAATATACTGGGAGTGCTAGCAAATGAGGCTGCAACAGCCAGAATTGGATATTCATCTATCATTAAATCTGCAATTTCTGGCCCAAGTTCACAACCATTTAAATTAGTTGATAAGGCTTCAATATCGCAAATATTTTCATTATTACTTATTCTTTTATTAAGTAACTTAATTTTTGCACCCATTTTTTCTAAAGCTAGTAATAATCCATTTCTTGTTGGATTATTATTAATATTTTTAAGAATTATTTTAGAGTTACTGTTAATTAACGCTGCAACAATAAAAAAAGCACTACTAGAAAGATCATTTGGTACATCAATATTTTTAGAAACTAGTTCTTTTTTTCCAATTATTTTAATTAATTTTTTATTATTATTTTTTCTAACATCAATTTTTGCTCCAAATGATTGTAGCATAATTTCAGTGTGGTCTCTGGTAATTTTATTTTCAGTAATTATTGTTTCACCTTTTGTATTTAAACTTGCTAATAATAATCCTGATTTAATTTGTGCTGATGGAATATCTAAATCAATTTTAGTACAAGTTAATTCTGAACCTTCAATTTTTAATGGCAACCTTCCATTTGAGCTATTTATTCTTGCATTCATTTTACGCAACGGATCTGATATTCTCCTCATGGGTCTGTTTGATAAGGACTTGTCACCTGTCAGTACAGTGTCAAATTTTTGAGATGATAATAAGCCGGTTAGTAATCTAGCACTAGTGCCAGAATTTCCAAGATAGATCTTATCTTCTGGTTTTTTTAATGAACTTAAACCCTTTCCATAAATTATGAGCTTATTATTATTTTCTTCTATCTTTACACCCATTGCTTTAAACGCATTAAGTGTATGCAAAACATCTTCTGATTTAAGAATATTACTTATTTCACTGACTCCGTTTGAAATTGATGGAATTATTATTGACCTATGAGATATTGATTTATCTCCAGGAACGTTTGCAAATCCGTTTATACCATTAGTTATTGAGTTACTTAACATTCTATAATTTAAAGTTAGAGCCTAGATAAAACTTTTTAATTCTTTCATCATTTACTGCAGATATTGGATCACCTGAATAAAATATTGCACCCTCATTAACAATATAAACCTTATCAACAATTTTTAGTGTTTCTCTTACATTATGATCAGTTATTAAAATACCTATATTTCTTTCTTTTAATTTTCTTATAATAGTTTTAATTTCTTCTATTGATACAGGGTCAATACCTGTAAGTGGTTCATCTAATAAAAGGTATTTTGGATTTGTTGCTAGTGTTCTAGCAATTTCCAATCTTCTTCTCTCTCCACCAGAAAGTACAACAGATTTTGATTTTCGAACATGGTTTATATCGAATTCGTTAAGCAAGTTCTGTAAAATAATATTTTGCTTGTTTTTATCTTTTTCTTTTATTTCAATTATAGATAATAGATTGTCTTCTACACTCATACCTCTAAAAATTGATGCTTCTTGAGGGAGATAACTTATACCAAGTTTGCCTCTGAGATAAATAGGAAGGTTAGAAACATCCAAGTTATCTAATGTAATACTCCCAGTATCAGGTTTTACTAATCCAACAATGATATAAAAAGTTGTTGTTTTTCCAGCTCCATTAGGTCCTAATAATCCTACTACCTCTCTTCTATTAATTGATATACTAATATCTCTTACTACTTTCTTATTTCCATAAGTTTTTGAAATTTTATTTATTAATAGTCCATCATCTAGAACTTTAAATTTACTACTCATTGTTTTGAATTACTACTTTAACTTTTGTATCATTAGATGATTTAATTTTATATGAATTATTTTTAGTATCAAGAGTTCCATAGTCTCCTGTTATTTTTTCACCATTACGTATTATAATAACAT
>CACBDX010000054.1 GCA_902538155.1 uncultured Alphaproteobacteria bacterium | reverse complement strand
CGTATTCCGTAAATGCTTCATCACTTGATCCCGTTGTTAATGTTTCGTACAATCCTCCAATTCCAGCTGCTGAGGTACCTTTTAAAATAAATGGATTGAAACTATCATAGGTTCCAATGGCACTTCTTACTATTGATCCACCCTTTATTGAATTTGGATTAATGTATTCAACATTTTCAAAATCTCTCGAGTATTTTGGCTCGCCATGCATTGCAATTGCATGCGATATATTAGTGTTTGCTTGTGCTTTTAATTGAAAAATTAGAGTAAACGTAAAGATCAAAATGGGTATTTTCATACTTCTAATATATGTCTATTTATTAAAAATTAAAATAAATTTTAGTTTATTAATTTAATTATTTCATCATGAAGAGAGCTTGTACTAGAAGCAACTAAACTTCCATCTGAGTCTAGCGATATATCTTGTCCAAACTTATCCGTAATTACTCCACCAGCTCCTTCAATTACATTTACAAGGGCCATATAATCATGAACTTTTAATGTATCCTCTAAAACAATATCAATTAGTCCTGAGGCTAACATTCCATACATGTAACAATCACCACCAAGTCTATAATATCTTGATTGTACTTTTAGTAATTCTAATCCTTTTCTGATTTGAGGTTCATCAAAATATAATCCAGATGTAAAAAGATAGGCATCTTTTATTTGTTTAATTGTACTAGTTTGAACATCTTTACCATTACATTTTGTCTTTTGATTTTTTATTCCTGTCCATCGCTCACCATGTGCAGGGCAATTAATAATTCCTAAAACTGGTTTTTTGTTATGAAGTAATGCAATTAAATTACCAAAATCTTTATGTCCAGCTATATAACTTCTTGTTCCATCTATAGGATCTAATACCCACAAAAATTCAGAATCTACTTTTTCATTTTCATACTCTTCACCTAAAATTCCATGATTAGGATATTCTTTTCTTATTTTCTCTCTTAATACTTGTTCTGTTTCTTTATCTGCTAAAGTTACAGGACTTTCATCATCTTTAATTTCTATTTCAATCTTATTTCTAAAATAATGCATCGAAGTTTTAGATGCATCATCGGCTAAAGAGTTTGCAAATTTTGAAAACTCTTCTGTTTTTAAAATCATTACTTAAATTTATGGGAGTGGTGCTGGATTATCTGAGTGTTCTCTTAGGAAATAAACTAAGTCTGCTCTATCTTTTACTTTTTTCAAACCTGCAAAGTTCATTTTTGTACCTTTAATATATTTTTTTGGTTTATATAAAAATTCTGCTAATTCTTCATATCCCCATTCTCCACCGTATTCAGCTAAAGCTTTAGAGTATGCAAAACCTTCAACATTTGCTTTTGGTCTATTTATAATGTTCCATAAGTGCGGACCTACTTTATTTGCACTACCTTTTTCGTAATTATGGCACGTAGCACATTTTTTGAATAATTTTTCTCCATTATCAAGAGAAGCACTTGCTAATAACATTGAAATTGGCTCTATTACTTCTTCTTTTTTTTCTACTACTCCAACGCCAGTAGAATCCTCAGGAACGTCTATTTTATAAGCTGTTTCTTTTTTTTCATCATGATCAATATCAATGACTAAATCTCCAAAATGCCCGATAAGGGTAACAATTAAGACTGCTAATATAATAGATGCTAAAATTTTATTAACTTCAAGCCCAGACATGTATAAGTACATATACAGATTTTTTAGAAGAAAGAATATATTTGTCGTAAGTATGAAATTTAAATTCTCTTGCCTAATTGTCGCATAAATTATGAAAAGTGTAATAATTATACCTTCAAGAATGGCCTCCACTAGACTACCAGGGAAACCATTAATAGCTATAGATGGTATTCCAATGATACAACGAGTATGGCAACAAGCAATTGAGTCAAATATTGGAGAAGTGTTTGTTGCTTGCTCGGAAATTGAAGTGCATGATTTAATCGTAAGTAATGGTGGCAAAGCTATTATGACAGATCCAAATCTCCCCTCTGGAACTGATAGAGTTCACTCCGCTTTTTTAAAGATAAAAAATAACAAAGACATGGATGTAATAATCAACCTACAAGGTGATATGCCCCTTATAAATCCAGAACATATTCTTAAAGTCCTTGACCCAATAAAAAGAAATTTTACCATTGGCACACTTGCAACAAACTTAAATGATAATGAATTAAATAATCCCAATGTAACTAAAGTTGAAGTTGATTTTAAAAAAAATGAAACAGCGCAGGCGTTAAATTTTTATAGAAAAGTTACGATAGAAAATGAAAACTTATACCATCATGTTGGTATCTATAGTTATACTCCAGATTCAATAAATACATTTATCAATCTACCTAAATCAAAAAATGAAATAGATCTCAGTTTAGAACAAATGAGAGCTATGGATTCTAATATTCCAATTGGTGTTACGTTTGTTCCTGAAGTTCCAATGAGTGTAGATACAAAAGAGGATTTAATAAATATTGAAACTAATATAAGAGAGCACAATGATAAAAGTTAATAGTTTTTCATTTCAAGGTGTAAATGGTGCTTATAGTGAACAAGCTGGAAAAAATATTTTTCCAGATGCAAAAAGTATACCTTGTGCAACTTTTGAAGATATGTTTGAACATGTTAGATCAGGAAAATCTGAAGCAGCAATGGTTCCAATAGAAAACTCTCTTGCAGGAAGAGTAGCGGATACTCAAAGATTGATACCTGACTCTGATTTAAAAATAACTTA
This sequence comes from uncultured Alphaproteobacteria bacterium, assembly GCA_902538155.1. Taxonomy (GTDB): domain Bacteria; phylum Pseudomonadota; class Alphaproteobacteria; order HIMB59; genus CACPNW01. Next base: position 23 of record CACBDX010000054.1, on the reverse strand, counting down.
TGAATATTTTCATGAAGTAAATC
>CACBDX010000053.1 GCA_902538155.1 uncultured Alphaproteobacteria bacterium | reverse complement strand
CAATTTCAAAATCAATTGAAAATTGATTATTTGGTTTTAATTCTACAGATGAGTCATTATTTTCTACTTTAATATTTTTTTTAACTTTTAAAATTTTTCTTCTTTTATTTAAACTTTGAGTGGAAGTTTGATCAATAAGATCAACAAACTTTATTGAGCTTCCATCCATAATTGGGACTTCCGGTCCATCAATTTCAATTTTAATATTATCTATATGCAGTCCAGACAAAGCACTCATCAAATGCTCAATCGTAGAGACACTTGCACCATTTTGATTACCTATAGTTGTGCTTAATTTTGTATTAGTTACATTTGACCATATAGCTTCAATGATGTTATTTTTATTAAGATCCTTTCGGATAAATTTTATTCCATAATCAGCTTCAGCAGGATATAATTTCATGGTTACATCTACTCCTGAGTGTAATCCTATTCCATTGATTGATACTGGTTCTGCTATTGTTTGTTGATTTCTAGGATTATTTGATATGTCTATCATTTTATAAAAAAGTGCTTATTTCAGCACTTTTTTATTACATATTTTTGACGTTTTTAACAACTAACCTAATATTTCAAAATATTGCAAATAATAGTTTATTTACTAATTAGCCTGTCTTCTAAGAAAAGTTGGTATATCTAAAAGTTCTTCCTCTGTTTCCTGATTAAACTCGTCATCTATTTCAGAAGTTTCATTCTCTTCAGCACTGAATTCCTCTTTTTCAATAATACTTGAATTGTCATCCTCAGAATTGTTATCCTTAGAGTCATTTTCTTCAATCTTTTCCTCTGAGGAGGCAAAAACAGGTTCAGTTTTTGTAAGAATATTATTTTCTTCAGCCATATCTTCAGATTTATTTTCAGTAGAAAGAGTATCAAATAAACTTAACCTTCTTACACTTACTTCATTTGGTTTATCTGTATCGAAAGATGAGCTTGATACTTCCCCAGAGATATTATCAGTTTCAATTTGATCTAAAGTTTCTGTAGCTTCGTTTTGAAAAGATGCTTTATCATCAATATTTTCTTCCAAGCTTGTAGTCTCTAATTGGTTAATATTTGTTTGCTCATCTTCATTAAATTCATCAGAGTTTTGATTATTGAGCATTCCTGCATTTGTTATCTCATTAATCTCTGCATCTAGAATGCTCCCATCTTGTGAGGTATTTTCCTGTAAAGTACTACTGTCAGACAATAACTCAGATTTTTCTATATCTTGTTTATAAATATCATTATTTATATTTATTGGTGCAAAGCTTTCTATCGGTTTAGCTGATATATTATTGTTTGCATCAATGCCTGTAGCAACAATGCTAACTCTTACTACGCCTTCAAGCCTATCGTCACAAGTAGTTCCGTAAATAATGTTAGCTTCTTCATCTACTTCTTGTTTGATTCTATTTGCAGCTTCATCAACTTCATACAATGTAATGTCTTTACCTCCAGTAATATTAATTATTAGACCTTTTGCACCTTTTAAAGACACATCATCAATTAATGGATTTGCAATAGCTGCTTCAGCAGCCGCAATTGCTCTACCTTCACCTTGTGCTTCACCAGTACCCATCATAGCTTTACCCATTTCAGACATTACAGTTTTGATATCTGAGAAATCTAAATTTATCATTCCAGGCTGAACCATAAGATCAGTTACACCTCTAACACCTGCATATAAAACATCGTCTGCCATCTTAAAAGCATCAGAAAAAGTAGTTTTTTCATTAGCAATTCTAAATAAATTTTGATTAGGTATCGTTAGTAATGTATCAACATATTGTTGCAGTTCATCAATACCTTTCTCAGCTAACTTCATCCTTTGTGAGCCTTCAAAATGAAAAGGTTTAGTTACCACACCTACAGTTAATATTCCTTTTTCTCTAGCAAGTTTAGCAATTACTGGTGCAGCTCCTGTGCCAGTACCACCACCCATTCCAGCGGCTATAAAAAGCATATGACTACCTTCAAACTTTTCATTTAGATCTTGTATTGCTTCTTCTGCTGCCTGTTTTCCAATATCAGGTCTCATTCCGGCACCTAAACCTTTGGTGCTATTTAATCCTAATTGAATTTTATTTGGACAACTTGAAATTTGTAAAGCTTGTGCATCTGTATTAGCTATTAAAAAATCTACACCTTCTAAATTTGCATTAATCATATTGTTAACTGCATTTCCACCAGATCCACCCACTCCCAAAACTGTTATTTTGGGATGTAAGTTTTGCGCTACATCTTGTATTGAAATATTGATCGTCATTGTAATCTCCGCCGTTTTAAATAGTTTTTAACGATTTATATTCGAAATCGTCAATATAATTTACTATATATAGTATTATCTAAATATACTGATCAAGCCAAGAAAAAAAGCCTGATATTCCTCGTTTTTTTGAATTTTTTGATTGATTTGCTAAGAAATCAATTTTAAATAAATCTTTGTCATACAAGATAGATCCAATAATGTCGCAAAAGTTGGGTTTTTTAAAATTATTATCCAAATTTAATTGTTCTAAGGGACTTGATACTCTCACGCCACTTGCAAAAATTGTTTCTACATATTTTTCAATATTATCCATCATTGCCCCACCGCCTGTAAGAACTACATTTTTTAATTTTTTATTGTTTAAATTATTGTCTTTAATTTTTTGCCATATCATCTCTAAAGTTTCTTCAATACGCGGTCTAATAATAGCGTTTAAGCTTGATCTTGTTATTTGTTTAAATGAATTTTTATCACCTGAAATTATTGGTATTTCTATTATTTCATGATCATCGCTGGGAGATGAAACTAGAGAACCGTATAAAGTTTTTAATCTTTCAGCACTGGAAATATTTGTAGATAAACCTCGAGCAATATCTAATGTAACA
>CACBDX010000052.1 GCA_902538155.1 uncultured Alphaproteobacteria bacterium | reverse complement strand
CCATTAAAATCCAGAAGGCATATCGATAAGTAGACCTTGCAAGAGCATAGCCTCCTAAAGTTCCAAATGTAAGAGAAATTAAAACTGTAAAAAATACTACTATGCTTGTGTTAATAACAGCGCGCCAAAATTCCTCTTCTATCCAAGAGCCATAATATCCATCAATAGTAAAAAAATTACCTGTTTGTTTTTCAGTATGAAAGCCAAATATTGCATTTGCCCAGTCAGCTTTTGAAAAAAAATCAGCTTGTACTTTAAAAGACCCCCACAATGTCCAGATAAAAGGAAACATAGCAACAATCAACCAAAGAGCCACGAATAAAAAAGCAATAATTCGAACTGGGGTTAATTTATTTTCAATTTTTGTATTCATAAATTTCTAACCCTTATTTTTTTCATTAAAATCTCTCCATGTTCGAATTAGCACTGGCAAAAGTAAAATTCCTACACAAAAAATAGTAATCATAGATGTTGCGCCTGCTGCATTATATAGAGGGTAAGCACTTTCACGCAAATGATTCCATATTAACCAGGATATTGAGGTAGCGTGGGCTTCTGCTCTAAAACTTATTATTGGTTCAAAAACTCTAAAATTATCCATTAAAAGTATTAAAGTTATAAAAATAGCAAGTGGCATTAAATGAGGAATAACGACATGGCGTGTTCTTTGAAATTTAGATGCACCATCTATAGTTGCTGCCTCAATTGTTTCATGAGGAACTGTTTGAAGACCTGCATAAAAAACAATAAAACTAAACGGCATCAAATGCCATATACCATAGACCATCAACATGACCCAGGTAAGCACAGGTGATGCTTTCAAGCTCAGAGAATTATCATTAAATAATTTTTGGAGTGTGGCTCCAATAACACCATCGCCATCAACCATCCAAAACAATATCAATGAACCAACAAGAGGTGTAACTATCATTGGAAGAAGAGATGCAAAAATTGTTGGACCTTTTAACAACTTAGGAAGATTATTGACTCCAAGAGCAACTAAAAAACCAAGAAATAAAACAAACGGAGTAACTACAAAGGTGTAAGTAAGAGTAAAGCTAAGCGCTCTATATAAGGGAAAATTATATATTTTTTTTACAAAAACTATAAAACTATCCGAGCTATTCCAAGCCTCTCCTATTTCATCAAATGCAAAATGCATTCTGTTTGAATACGTTTTAAATCCATTAAATTTACCAAGAGGTGCTTTTTCTTTTAACTTCGCGGAAGCTTCAGTATCCACAGATGTTGTTGTCTCACATCCAAAAGGATCACAATTTTCTGAAACAATTATTACTTGTTTATGTTCTATATGTAGGGATTGAATAAAAACAGAAACTATAGGTATTGCAATAAATAAAAACATTACACTTAATGAAGGAAGGATGAATAATAAGAATGTGCTGTGCTTCATTATGCTATTTTAAATTACATAGAAAGATATAAGGGGTTTTCAAATTTGAAAACCCCTTTTTATTGATTTATATTTATTGACTACAGATAACCTGCGTCTTTAGCAGCTGTTTCGTAAACAGCCTCTACATCACTAAGTGCTTGTTCAGCACTTTCTGCTCCCTTTAAAAAATCAACTAGCTCAGCACCTAATGCATTGTGCAATAATCCCATTTGAGCAAACATTGGATAAGATTTAGCGCCGCCTTGAGCAGTTGCAGACACTCCTGCAGCAGCTGGACCAGGTTTAAAACCATCAATTAACCAAATTGCATCATCATTATTAGCAGCAACCATTTCTGAAGTCATACCACTTACAAGTGCTGCAAACGTTGCTTCTGCTTCACTGTCAGACACGTTAGTTGCTATAGTTATTCCATCCCACCATAAAGTTGCTCCTGGTATTGAACCACCAGTAACAGTTGGAGCTGCAGATAGAACAGTATTTGAAGTCACCTCAGCTGAAGAACCTTCATTATCTAGTATAACTCCTCCACGAGAACCCCACATAAAGCCAATTGCAGCTTGACCAGCTTCCCATAATCCTTGCGTATCATCAGATGCCTGTGTTAAATGATCAGGATGAGCATACTCAACTAGAGCTTTCATTGTTTCTAGAGCCGCAATACCTTTAGCGTTATTAATAGATGCTTCTGCACTACCTTGCTTAAAGAATTCTCCACCATGAGCTAAGTATATAGTATTAAATACTTCTCCAACATTCCATCCTACTTTAAGATTCATTACAAGTGGATGCTCCATTATACCAGCTGAACGTATTTTTTCAGCAGCAGAAATTATTTCATCATAAGTTGCTGGCATTCCATCAACTCCAGCTTTATCTAAAATATCTGTTCTATAATACATGTGCTGAGAATTAGCCATGAATGCTATAGCCATTATTTTACCATCAATAGTTATAAGTTGATTAGATTTTAAGTTGCCACCATATTTTTCAACTAGGTCATTTAATGGTCTCACTAGTCCATCATTCATTAACTGAACAAGAGTAGAGTTAGCTACAATCACTGATGTATACTCTGCTGGATCTGGTGTTTGAGCAGCGTTCATTATTTGGCGCGCTTCAGTAGTATGATTTCGAGTGAATTCAGATGCAGATCCTGCACAATTGCTTTCAGCAGAATTTGCTATTGCGTGAATTGCTGGAAAATCACTTGCTAAAATTCGGATGGATTGTCCATTAGGACCGCAATCAGCCGCAAACAAAGATGAGCTGAAGAATAGTGCTGTTAATCCACCTAAAATTAATTTTTTTAAAAACATGTTTCCTCCATATATTACGTATAAAAAACAATTTTTTTACGCGTATGTATATTACTATAATTATTAAAATGATATTGCATTACTTTGAATTAATATGCAATGTAATGAATAAATTAATAGTGGATAAATGAACATTCAGAAAGCAAAATTACCAACATCAAGTAGTGTGGCAAAGCTAGCAGGTGTGTCACAATCGGCTGTTTCACGATGCTTTACAAAAGGAGCAAGCATTTCTAATAGAACAAAATTGAGAGTTATCGAGGCAGCAAAAAAACTAGGATATAAACCA
>CACBDX010000051.1 GCA_902538155.1 uncultured Alphaproteobacteria bacterium | reverse complement strand
CCTCTATCAATTAAAAAATATCTTGCCATTGAAGTTGAGCCAGCATGTGTCATAGCTCCCTGTCCAAAAAAACGTAATAAAAATAAAATAAGAAAAAGATGAAAAATATTATTGAAAATAAAATAAAAACCAATGCAGGCAAAAGCTAAACCAAGAATAATACCTATGGAGTATAATCTTAAATCAATTTTATCTATTAATTTAGCAAAGTTAATAAATAAAAATGAACTGACAAGTGTTGCTATGGCATAAACTAATCCAAACTCACCATCTGTTATTTTATATAGATTTCGAATATCATCGTTAAATAATGCAATGTAAAAAGTCTGTCCAAAACTTGCAAAGAAGACCATGGTAAATCCGTATACTAAGAGATTAGGATCATGTAAAAAAAATTTTTTCATTATTGTTTAAAGCAATTTTTTAATACTATTTAAAAGTTTTACCATTTTACTCTTATCTATTCTTCCTGTGTTAACATTTCGTGGGCTTGGATGATAACTACCAACTAAAATTTTCTTATCGGGTAAAATATTCATAGATCCGTGAGAAAAAATAAAATCTTTATTTCGTATTTCATATTGTTGTTTATAATAATTTACACATGCATCATGACCAATTTTGCCAAGGGCAACAATGACTTTTATTTTTTTTAAGAAAGCAATTTCTTGATTAAAAAAATTAAAACATGTTTTCAATTCTTGTGAAGTAGGTTTATCTTCAGGGGGTACACATTTAAGAGCTGTAGTTAAGTACATATTTTGCAGTTCCAAACCGTCACCTCTATCTACTGAATCTGGTTGGTTTGCAAATCCAGTTTTATATAAACAGGAAAATAAAAAATCTGCAGATTTATCCCCTGTAAATACTCGACCTGTTCTATTTCCTCCATGCGCTGCTGGCGCAAGACCTACCATTAATAATTTAGCTTTTTCATCTCCATAGCCAGTAATGGGCTTACCCCAATAACTTTGATTAATATATTGTTTTCTTTTTTCTTTAGCAATTTTTTCACGGAAGTTAACTAAGCGTTCACACTTTCGGCAATGAATAATGGATTTGTTTAAATTACTTAATGTCATTTGGAAGATATATATTTATATTACAGCTCTGTGATTAATGAAAGAGCTAAAGCTATTCTAGAATTTTGTTTCATCAAAACTCCACTTGAGCAGTGGTTTAAAAAAGATGATGAATTTGATAATATATTGAAAAGTAGTTTTATGGATGATTACATTAAGGCTATTAATAATGAGTATGATAATTGGAGAAATGATGCTGAAGAATGTGTAGCTTTGATTATATTACTTGATCAACTATCAAGAAATTTTTTCAGAAATAATTCAAAAGCTTATGACCAGGATACTAAGTGTATTTTATTTGTTAAAGAAGCAATAAATAAAAGATATTTAGATAGCCTAGAAATTGATAAAATACATTTTTTATTACTGCCATTAATTCATAGTGAGAACATCATGGATCATGAACTTGGTCATAAATTAGTCGATCAATATTTAAATAATCATCCAGAATATACTAATATAAAAAAAGCTTGGAATGATCATAGCGTGGCAATTAAAAAATTTGGAAGGTACCCGCATAGAAATAAAATACTAAATAGAAAATCAACAAATGAAGAAGAGGTATTTTTAACACAACCGAATAGTTCTTGGTAAATTAAGATATGCTTTTAGAAAGAAATTTTTCAGATATTTTAAAACAACTTAAGTTTAAAAAGGGGAAAATTAAAGCAATTCTTGATACAGACACCTACAATGAAATTGATGATCAATTTGCTTTAGTGCAAATGTTGTTTTCAAAAGAAAAAATAGAAGTGCAAAGTATAAATGCCGCTCCTTTTTCAATGAATAATCGTTCAGATAATCCAAAGAAGGGAATGGAGCTTAGTTATGATGAAATCTATCGATTGTTAGAAAAAATAAATTTTAAAAAAAATAATTTTGTTTTTAAAGGCTCAACAAGATATGTAGGTTTTGAAAAAAAACCAATTAATTCGCCTGCAGCGGATAATATTATTGAAAGTGCTTTAAAATGTTCTGAGGAAGATCCTCTATACGTATTGGCTATCGGCGCTATTTCAAATGTTGCCTCTGCTTTATTGAAAGAGCCAGAAATTATAAAAAAAATTGTTGTAGTTTGGTTGGGAGGTAACGCGCTTTATTGGCCACAAAATATGGAATTTAATCTAAAGCAAGATATTGGAGGTGCTCAAGTTTTATTTGATAGCGGCGTTTCTCTGGTTATGGTTCCTTGTAAAGGAGTAACTTCACATCTTATTTCAACAGTTCCAGAAATCGAAAAATATATAGAGCCTCATGGTCAAATTGGTAAATTTCTTGCAATGCGATTTAAAGAGTACAATTATATTCATAAAGGTTGGTCAAAAGAAATTTGGGATATGGCAGCAGTAGGTTATGTTTTAAACGAAGACTGGGCACCAACTAATATAATACCATCTCCAATTTTATTAAATGATATGAGTTGGAGTTCAGACAAAAATAGGCATCCAATAAAAATAGTTTACGAAATCAAAAGGGATCCAATATTAAAAGATTTTATTAAAAAATTAGAGAACTTTGTCAGTTCTTCCCATTAAATAATATGCAAATAAACCTAACCATTCGTGTGATCCTTGATGGAATGTATTTAGATTTGTTAATAAATTAAGATTAGGAATTAATTTAAAGTCTTTAATATTTTTAAAATCTACCGCATACGGAATAAATTTCCAATTATTTTTATCTGCAATAAGTAATGCTCTTTTCATATGCGAGGCAGATGTTATTAATAACCAATTTTCATTTATTTTTGGATTAGCGATTTTTTTCGAATATATTATATTCTCATAAGTATTTCTTGAGTCATCTTCAAAAATTATTTTTTCAGTTTTTATTCCCATTTTTTTGTAAAATAATTTTGCAACTTTTGAATGACCAAGATCAGGTCTATTTACGACCCCTGATCCACCACTAAAGATAACTTTAGCTTTATCAAATTTTTTAATAATCATAACAGATTCAACTA
>CACBDX010000050.1 GCA_902538155.1 uncultured Alphaproteobacteria bacterium | reverse complement strand
GGATGTAAGTTTGTTGTTATCTGGTACTGGTGATGTAATTGAATCTGATGATGGAATACTTGCAATAGGCTCTGGTGGTCCGTACGCAAATAGTGCTGCTAAAGCGTTGATGAAAAATACAAAAATGAATGCAAAAGAAATAGCTTTAGAATCACTTAATATAGCTGCAGACATTTGTATTTATACAAACCATAATATTATTTCAGAAACTATTGAGTTGTAGAATGGAGTCTAATTTTAGCCCAAGAGAAATTGTTTCTGAGTTAGATAAATTTATCATTGGTCAGAACAATGCAAAAAAAGCTGTGGCGGTTGCCTTAAGAAATAGATGGAGGAGAAAACAGCTTGATGATTCCTTAAAGGAGGAAATTGTACCAAAAAATATTTTGATGGTTGGTCCAACAGGTTGCGGTAAAACAGAAATATCTAGAAGACTTGCTAAGTTAGCAAACGCACCTTTTGTAAAAGTTGAGGCGACTAAATTTACAGAAGTTGGATATGTTGGAAGAGATGTTGAGCAAATTATAAGAGATCTGGTTGAAATTAGTATTACAAAAACAAAAATACAAATGGGCCAAGAAGTAAAAGCAAAGGCAGAAAAAAATGCAGAAGAAAGAATTTTAGATGTATTGGTTTCTAAAAGTTCAACGCCTGCAACTAGAGATAATTTTAGAAAAAAACTAAGATCAGGTGAGTTAAATGATAATGAGGTTGAGATCCCAGTTTCAGCTAACGCAAATTTAAATTTACCCACTATGGATATCCCTGGCATGCCTGGTTCTCAAATGGGTATGATTAATTTGGGTGATGTGTTTGGAAAAGGTTTTGGCAATCAAAAAAAAATGAAAAAAATGAGCGTTAAAGACTCTCATGCATATTTGTTAAGTGAGGAAACTGACAAGCTTCTTGATAAAGATAAAATAAACTCAAGAGCATTGGATGATGTTGAACAAAATGGTATCGTTTTTATTGATGAAATAGATAAAATTACTTCTAGAGCTGATAGAAGTGGTGCGGATGTATCAAGAGAAGGTGTTCAAAGAGATTTATTACCGCTTATTGAGGGAACTGCGGTTACTACAAAATATGGTGTTGTTAAAACAGATTATATTTTGTTCATTGCCTCTGGGGCATTTCACTTATCAAAACCATCAGATATGCTGCCTGAGCTTCAAGGTAGATTGCCAATAAGGGTAGAGCTTGATAGCCTTAGTAAAAAAGATTTTAAACTTATTCTAACAGAAACACAAAACAGTTTGATTAAGCAGTATCAAGGACTTCTTGGAACAGAGAAGGTTGATTTGAAATTTGAAGAAGATGGAATTGATGCTATTGCCTCTTTATCTACAGAGATAAACCAGAATGTAGAAAATATAGGCGCCAGAAGGCTCCATACTGTAATGGAAAAACTACTTGAAGAGGTTAGTTATACAGCCTCAGATATAGGTCCTACAGAAATAATAATTAATAAAGAATACGTTGAAAATAGCTTAGGAGAGCTTATTAAAAGTCAGGACTTGTCAAAGTTTATATTGTAAAGCTCATTAAATTTTTTAATAGTTGTAAAATGAGCATTTTTAAAAGCATCAAATTTGAATTACTTATTTTAGTATTTATTACATTAAGTATTTTTGCTTCTTTTAATTTAGATCTTTTTTTTTATAGTTATTTTGTAAACTCAAGCGATTGGGCAAATAGAGTTTTTCTAAAAGATTTTTTTTCAGAAATAACGAAACTTGGTAGTTCGTCTTGGTATTTTTCTATTACAATAATAGGTTTTGTTTTCTTTTATATAAACAACAGACTTCAAATCATAAAAAATAAATCAGCAAAAAATCTTTCTAATTTTTTTATTTCTTCTTTTGTTTATATTTTGACAGTTGGGATAATTACTCAAATTATAAAACATATTGTGGGAAGGCCCAGACCAAATCATACTGATTTCGAAGATGTTTTTAGTTTTAAATATTTTACCATGGAATCAAATTTTCATTCTTTCCCCTCTGGACACTCTTCTACGATATTTATCGTTTGCTTTATTTTAGTTTCTATTCTTCCAAAATTAAAATATTTTTTTTATTTTTCAGCTTCAATTATTGCTTTTAGTCGAGTTATTGTAAGCGCACATTTTTTTACAGATATTGTTGTTGGGGCAATTTTAGCTTTAATATTATTTAAGATTTTAAACAAATTAATAGAAAACAAATATAATAAATACAAATTATTAAATTTAATTCCTGAAAAAAATTCTGAGATTTTTTATTACATTCTAATTTTGTTTTTTAGTTGTGTGTTTGTGACAGCCGGCCCATCCTTAGATTTATATGTATCATCTTTGTTTTATAAGGGTGCATCACAATTTGAATTACAAAGTTTTGATTTAACATCAATATTGTTTCGAGATATTTTATTACCACTAATACTTATTTATATTTTAATTTTACCAATAGTTGGGCGTTTCTTTGAAATTGATAAAATCTTTTTTAATTATAAATTTTCTATTAAGGAAATAGTTTTATTATGGATTTCTCAAATTATTAGTGTTTTAATATTTGTAAATCTTATACTAAAAAATTTTTGGGGTAGGGCAAGACCAAACGATGTAGTTGAGTTGGATGGCAAAGAATCTTTTTCCCCTTGGTTTAAAATTACCAACGCTTGCGAAACAAATTGCTCCTTTGTATCAGGTGATGCGTCTGTTGGCTTTTCAATTATAATTCTATATTTAATCACAAAAAATATAATTTTCCTCTATGCAAGCTTTGTTGCTGGTTTTGTATTTGGCTTGATTAGAATAATGGCTGGCGGTCATTTTTTAAGTGACATTTTTTTTGCTGGCTTTTTTATTGTAATTTTAAATATAATTTTATTTAAATTGTATAAAAAATATTATGTTAAATAAAATTTTATTGCCATCATTTATTTTTTTACTTTTGTTAAAAATTGGTGCCTTAAATTTTACTACCTTCAATTTGTTTGGTGATGAAGCACAGTATTGGTTATGGTCAAAAGATATTGACTTTGGTTATTTTTCGAAACCCCCTTTTTTGTCCTGGATAATA
>CACBDX010000049.1 GCA_902538155.1 uncultured Alphaproteobacteria bacterium | reverse complement strand
TTACTAAAATATTTCTGTTCTCTAAACCTGATTTAGAAATTTCAAATAATTTGTGTGCAATATCTAACAGATCACCATCTTTGAATTTTGATTGTAAACCTTCTACTGGGGCAAATTTATTTATTAAATTTCTATCATTTTGAGTCCAACCTTCAACAATTTCATTTGTTTTATTGATCGCTTCATCATTATATAAAATACCAATCCAAAAAGCAGGCTGAGAACATATTAAATCCCATGAACATGCGTCCATAGAACGAATTTCTAAGAATTGTTTTAATCTAACTTGAGGAAATAAAGTTGATAAGTGGTTTATCCAATCTTCAATAGTAGGTTCAATATTTAAATCTTTAGAAATATTATTTTTCATAAAATCTCTAAAAGTATAATCTGTCATATCTATATAATTATGATTTCTAATTACAAAATACATTGGCACATCAAGAGCGTACTCCACATATTTTTCAAAATTAAAATCTTTATCAAAAACAAATGGCAATAAACCTGTTCTATCCTTGTCTGTGTGATGCCAAAAATGCGATCTTAAACTCTTATATTTGGAAACTTCTTTTTGATCGAAAGGTGAATTAGCAAATATTGCAGTTGCTATACCTTCAAGATTTAACATTAATCGATACTTAGTAATCATATCTTCTTCAGAATGATAATCCAAATTTACTTGGTTTGTACATGTGCGTTTCATCATATGATGTCCAAGAGTACCAACTTTAGGCATATATTTTTTCATTATGGAATATCTTTGTTTTGGCATCCAAGGAAAATCATCAACAGATAAACTTGGCTCAACGCCTAATCCTAATAATATAAAACCAAATTCTTCACCAATATCTTTTAATTCCTTTAAATGTCTATTAGTTTCAGTACAGGTTTGATGGATATTTTTTAATTGTGCTCCAGATAATTCGATCTGACCACCAGGTTCTAAAGTTATACTTTCACCAAATCTTTCTAAGGCGATTATTGTGGTATTTTTATCATCATACTTTGGTTTCCATCCATTATCTACAAATTTTAAAAGAATTTCTTTTATACCTTTGGGTTCTTCATAAGATAATTGATGTAAACTTTCTTTTTTTAGTACAAATTTCTCGTGCTCTACTCCTATGCGTAAATCATTCTTATTTTTGATTCCTTTATAAAAGTAATCTATTAGATCGTTTTTTTTTAGCATTGATTTAACTTAAATAGACTTAATCATATTAAAAATAAAGTTGCTAATCCAAGAAAAGAAAGAAAACCAAATACATCTGTTATTGTAGTTAAAATTACTGCAGATGCTAAAGCAGGATCAATTTTTAGCTTATCTAAAACTAGTGGAATTGCAATTCCTGAAAAACCAGCGATTAGTAAATTTAGTATCATAGCAAGTCCTATTATAAAACCCAACATTAAACTTTCAAACCAATAAATAGAAATTAAAGATATTATGATAGCGAATATGATTCCATTTATGCCACCGATTAAAGTTTCTTTGGTTATTATTTTTATTGCATTACTAGTAGTTAGTTCTTTAACTGCAATAGCTCTCACTGCAACAGTTAAGGTTTGAGTACCTGCGTTAGCACCCATAGAAGCTACTATTGGCATTAATATAGCTAGAGCAACTACTTTTTCTATTGCAGCTTCAAACAAACCTATAACTATTGAAGCCACAACAGCTGTCATTAAATTTACAATTAACCATGAAATTCTAGATTTTGTTGTACTAATAACTGATTCATACAAATCGGTATGATCTACGCCTCCAAGCTTTAAAATGTCTTCTTCTCTTTCTTCCTCAATAACTTCGACAACATCATCAACTGTAATTGAGCCAATAATTTTTTTTTGATTGTTAATAACAGGAGCACTTACTAATCCATATTTATTAAATAAAAGAGCTACATCTTCTTGATCTGTATTTACATCAATTAATCTTAATTCTTTATTTATTATTGAATTTAATTCTATTTCTCTTTTTGAGCCCATTAATCTTCCTAATGGAACTATCCCTTTTACTTCTTTGTTTTGATTAATTAAATAAATATCGTAGAAGTCTTCAGGTAAATTTCCTTTATTATTTCTCAAATAATCAATTGCTTGACCAACATTCCATGATTGATCAATAGCAACAAATTGTCTTTGCATTAATCTTCCAGCGGAATCTTCAGGATAATTTAAACCTTCTTTAACTAAAGTTCTTTCTTCTTTGTCTAAGTTTTCTAAAAAAATATTTTGATTTTTTTCTTCTAAATCTTCTGCTAAATCTACGGCATCATCTATGTCTAAACTTTTTGCGTTATTAGCTAACTGTTTTATATCTAAAGTTTCAATTATTTCTTCTCTAAGAGTATCATTCAAATAAGTTAAGATTTCAGGATCAAAATTTTTATCCATTATATTTAGAAGACTTAATCTTAAAACTGGATCTAAATTTTTAAGAATTTCTGCTATGTCTGCATTATGAAAGTCTTTTAAAAAAGATAAAATTTTATCATATTTATAATTTTCTAGATAATCAGTTACTAATCGAATTGATTTATTAGAATTGTCATCATCTTTTTTAATTATAATTTCTTCCATATTAATTGGTGCGGCTGAGAAGACTTGAACTTCCACAGGATAAATCCCACAGCGACCTCAACGCTGCGCGTATACCAATTCCGCCACAGCCGCATATATACTAGAATTAAATATCAGATAGGATATTAACTATCAATAAAGTATATTAATGACATGAATCAGATTGAAATCAAAATATCTAATGAAGAAATAAATTATAAGGAGGCTGTTTTATTTATGGAGTCTAAGGTAAGAGATATAAGTGAAAATCATTCAAAAGAATTACTATGGTTTCTTAATCATAATCATATATTTACTCAAGGTACAAGTGCTTCAGATGATGAAATATTAAATTCAAATGTTATAGAAGTATTAAAGACAAATCGTGGTGGAAAAACGACTTATCATGGACCAGGCCAAAGAATTGTTTATTTTATGTTAAACTTAAATAATAAAAAAAAGGATATAAGAAAGTTTATTTCTGTAATTGAAAATTCTGTAATTGATTTTTTAAAGAACTACAATGTTGAAGCAAGAGCATTTAAAGATAGAGTCGGTATTTGGGTAATTAAGAATAATAAAATGACATTTGATAAGGAAAAAAAAATTAGCGCTATTGGTCTTAGAGTAAAAAAATGGATTACTTATCATGGAATGAGTTTTAATAT
>CACBDX010000048.1 GCA_902538155.1 uncultured Alphaproteobacteria bacterium | reverse complement strand
AGCTGTTTGGTGATCTCCCCAAACATTTAACTCACCTTGATTTTCTCCATGGTCTGCTGAAATAATTATTGCAGTATCATCCCAAAGATTCATTTTTTTTAAGTCTTCAAAAACTTTATTTAAATAAAAATCAGCATACTTAATTCCAGTATCATATGCATCAATTTGCTCTTTAGCATCAGAAGTATTTTTAATCTCGCCCACTCCCATTGTATACTTTCCTCCAAGATCTTCATCAAATCCTGGAACTTCTCTAGCGCTATGTGGTCCGAAACTATTCCTTTGTTTTTTAATTAATTCTTCTGTCACCCATTCTTCGATAGGATCATCTTTAAAAGGATTTCCAAAGTCTTCAGGCGTATCATACGGAGTATGAGGATCCCACATATTTACATGTAAGAACCAATTTTCTTTTTCTCCATTATTTTCTAACCACTTTTTTATAACAGGGTAGACTTCATCAGCATTTTCTAAACCACCTTTTCCAGTGTCATACGTTTCAGTAAAACCAAACCAAACTTGATAAGCCGTATGTCTTTCAGGGAAAGGACTGATACTTGCTGTATAATATCCTGCATCACGAAGAACTTTTCCAAGAGATGTAAAAGCATATTCTCCTCTTAAACCGCCTTTAAACTCTCTATTCCAAATATTTTTTCTAGGAGCAATATCAGAGAATTCACCGCCATGATTAACAACTCCAGTTTTGAAACCAAAATTGCCACCGAAAAAAGCAGTTCTACTGGGTAGGCATGGTGTGTCAGTTGAATAAAAATTTGTAAACTTGACTCCTTCTTTTGCTATTGAGTCAATCGTAGGAGATGTGTTTCTATGATAACCATAACATCCTAAATGATCAGGCCTTAAAGAGTCTATGTCTACGTATAAAATTCTCATCTTTATCCTTTCTTAATTAAGCGCCTGAAACTCTTTTCATTTTTGATGTTTCGTCTTTTAATGTGGCTTGTGCAAACTTAAATAATAAATCTTTTTTTAATGTTTGTGCGTTCGCATTATCCCATAAGTTATTATATTCGTTTGGATCATTTTCTAAATCAAAAAGTTCACCGTAGTTAGCTTCTCGGTAAATAGAAATTTTATAATTATCATTAATGTAAGTTTTTAAATGTGGCATTCTAGGATTATGTCTATTTTCAACAAATATATGTGAACGGATACTTTCCTTGTTGCCATAAAATACATCCGTTTGATCCACTCCTTGCATTTGGGTTGGTATATCAATGCCCGCGACTTTTAAAAATGTTGGCGCAAGATCAACTAAACTTAATAAAGATGAAGATGATGAATTTTGAGGAACTTTATCTGGCCATCTAACAATAAATGGTAAACGGAGCATATCTTCATAGTGGAAAGGACCTTTAGCAATTAAACCATGCTGTCCTATAAAGTGACCATGATCAGTAGTAAAAATAATTATAGTATTATCAAGTTCACCCATTTGATCTAACTTATTAATTATTTTACCAATATTCTTATCCATAAAACTAACCATGCCATAATAAATTGCCATGTCTTTTTTTAATTCTTCCATAGGATACAGATGACTCATGCATCCATGAGCGTTAAATGGTGAATGCCAATTTTCAAAATCAGGATTTGTCGTTTGTGTTTTTCCAAAATGTGGTGGATTTAATTCGTGTTCACCTTCTTTTAACGTTCCAGGTGACATGTCTTCTGGATTATACATTGATGCCCATGGTTCACTTAATACATATGGTGGGTGTGGATCTTGAAAACTTGTCCAAAGAAAAAATGGCTTGTCATCTTTTTGTTGATCTAAAAATTCAATTGATCTTTCGGCTGTCCAATTTGTGTAGTGATGTTTTTCGTTTAACTTCCAAACCCTATCCGGTCTTGCCCAGTAGTCATATTCACGAGCAATTGGAGGAGCATATTTAGAAGTTTCACCAGGCACTGGTTGAAAATATTCTTTCCAATCACTAAGTCCGTTTTGTTCCATCCAAATTGCATAATGTTGACCTACATGACTTTCATCTGCATGATTACGTGCTAGCTCAATATGTTCAAAGCCATACCAAGGTCCTTTAAAATTTTTCCAAAATTCTAAATCTCTTAAAGTCGGTTGTCCTTCTATAGATTCCTGACCTGGAACTGAAGTTAATGGCTGGAAATGTGCCTTACCTATTAACCCAGTTGAATATCCATTTTTGTATAAAAGTTCTCCAATAGTTTCTACTTCTTCATCTAATTTAACACCAATTGTCCAAGCTCCATGAGAAGACGGATATTGTCCAGTAATAATACTTGCTCTTGACGGCGTGCAAACTGGTGATGGACAATAAGCTCTTGTAAAATTCATTCCCTCATCACAAAGCTTATCTAAATACGGTGTTTGTATTTTTGAATTAAATTTTCCAATAGTATCATGATGCTGTTGATCGGAAGTTATTAATAAAATATTTGGCCTTTTCATTTTTACCCTTTTACAGCTCCTTGAACACCTTCAACGAAATATTTTTGCATAAACAAAAACAAAATAATTATAGGCAAAATAGTTATAACAGATGCAGCTGCCATACCAGACCAATCAACAAAGTATTCTCCTTTGAAAGCGTACACACCTACGGATAGTGTTCGTATATCAGGATTACCTAATGTGATGACGACTGGTAATAAGAAGTCATTCCATGCATGTAAAACTTGTAGAATAGAAACTGTGGCTACTACTGGTTTTGTTAAAGGTAGCATGATTGAAATAAATGTTCGAACAAAGCCCGCTCCATCCATTTTAGCTGCTTCTTCAAGCTCTACAGGAACTCTCGAAAAATATCCCGCAAACAATAAAATATAAATTACAGGGGTGTGCCCTGCTGTTGCGAGTGTTAGTCCAATTAAGTTTTTAGAAATATTTAAATTATTTAATAAATCAAAAACAGGAATAATTGTGTAACCTTGAGGAATAAAAATTGTACTAATTAAAATTCCAATAAGTATTTTTTTTCCTGGAAAAGAATATCTTCCAATTACGTAGCCAAACATACCAGTTGTTACGACAACTATAATTACAGAAACAACTGTAATAATCAGGGTGTTAAAAAAATACCTACCCATATTTGCACCAAACCATGCTCTTTCAAAATTTTCCCAAACAAGCCGGTCAGGGATTAAGCCTAAGCCTCCCCAAATTTCAAAATCTGTTTTGAAAGAGGCTGAAAGTACCCACAGTAATGGATAGATCCAAAAGAAAGAGAAAATAATAAAAGCTATAGTTATAATTAAATATTTAACTTGGTTTTTTTCAGCAATAAAATTTAAGTATCTACTCATATTCTTCGAGTTCTCCTCATCCATAATCCCTGAAGTACTGTAATAAATAAA
>CACBDX010000047.1 GCA_902538155.1 uncultured Alphaproteobacteria bacterium | reverse complement strand
GTTATGGAACTTGCGTTAGAAGAAAAAATTAATGCTTTTGTTCATGGGCCGCTTGCTTTTGATAATGCTGTTTCTGAGGAAGCAGCTAAAATAAAAGGGATTAAGAACGATGTTGCTGGTAATACTGATGTATTATTAGTTCCTAATTTAGAAACTGGAAATTCTTTATCCAAAATAATGGTTTATTTTATGAATGCTTGTGCAGCAGGAATAGTAATTGGTGGTAAAGTACCAGTTGTGGTTCCTAGTCGAGCAGATAGTAAAAATTCTAAACTTGCATCAATTATGGCAGCTGTAGTTGCTGCAAATAACTAACCAGTAAATAAATTTTAGCTCGAATGCTTTTAAGACATTATTTTTTAATTTTAATAATCACTTTTTTATTTGGAAGTGCCTACCCTGTTCAGAAAGTTATTTTTAATGAAAATGTACCCCCATTATTAATGGGAAGTTTAAGAATGTTAGTAGTTTTCATATGCCTTTTGCCTTTTTGGAGATTTAGAATTCCTGAAAAAAAATACTGGTTACCACTTCTCTTTTTTTCAATTTCTATGGGTTTTTTAGCAAATGTTTTTATGACATTGTCTTTAAATGAAGCAAACATAGTTTCTCCGATAATTATTGGTTCTCAATTGGCTGTACCATTTGCAATATTATTAAGCTCATTTTTTTTAAAAGAGAAAGTAAGTATTAAAAAATGGGTGCTTATATTTATTTCTTTTTTTGGAATTATTTTGTTAGGCTTTGATCCTTTAATAAGAAATGAAATTTTTGCATTAATCTTAATAACGTTAATGGCATTCTTTTATGCTAGTGCACAGGTATTTTCCAGATACCTTAAAAATTTAGAGGTCACTCTCACAAATGCAGTAATGGGATTAGTAGGATTTATGTTATTAATTATTTCATCATCAATATTTGAAGGACAAACAATAAACGAAATAAAAACTATTAGTTTTCAGTCATGGTTATTAATATTTCATTCAGGTATCTTTGTTTCAATTGCTGCACACATGTCGATGTTCTATTTATATAGGATGTATCCTGTAAATAGAGTATTTCCATTTTATGCTCTATTTCCTGTATTTGGAGTGTTGTTAACATTTATGATTTTTTATGAAATACCAACTTTAATTACTTTTATTGGAGGTGTAATAGTAATCGTTGCGACTTATTTTATTAATAAAGAAAATTAATTTTTAATTATTTAGCTGTCCATCCTCCATCAATTACTAGTGAAGAGCCGGTCATCATTGATGCAGCATCTGAAGCAAGATAAACTACAGCACTAGCGATATCACTTTCTGTTGCTACTTTCCCCAAAGGTATGTTTTTAATAACAGATTTTTTAAAACTTTTATCTTTAAAAAATTTTTTGACCATTGGTGTTTCCACAAATGTAGGACAAACAGAGTTAACTCTAATGTTATATTTAGCCAAATCAATAGCCATTCCTCTAGTGAGACCTTCAACACCAAACTTAGTCATATTATATACGCTTCTAAGAGGAGCTCCTACTTTACCTAACTGAGAAGAGATATTTATTATTGATCCACCGATTTTTTTTCTATTTTTTGATTTAAGCATAACTTTTGTAGCTAATTGAGCAATATCGAATGATGCTTTAATATTAAGATCAACAACTTCACTCATGTCTTTTCTTTTAATTTTGGTAAAATATTCAGGTCTGTTTGTGCCAGCATTATTTACTAAAATGTCTAATTTATTGATTTCAGAAAATATTTTTTTTATTTCTTTTAAATTAGTTACATCGCACACATAATAACTACATTTCTTTTTGAGTTTTTGAATTTTGTTTTTAACAATCAAAAGATCTTTTTCTGTACGACTAAGAATAATTACATTTGCACCTGCTTCTGCTAATGCTATAGCACATGCTTTACCGATGCCTTTGCCTGATCCTGTAACAAGAGCAGTCTTATTTTTTACATTAAAATTTTTTAGAAACATTTGATCTGATTATTTACAATGAAAAGATAGATTGATCTAATAAATTCATTTTTTTGATGCACATCTGAAAATTATCTTCTAGGTGATAATATCCTGGAAACCCTATACACTTAATTCCAGCGTTTACGGCAGAGTTACTACTTTCTTCAGTATCTTCTATTGCAAGACAATCTTCTGGGTGTAAATTTAGTTTATCTAAAGTTACTTTGTATATTTCTGGATGGGGTTTTTCATTTTTAACAAACGATTTATTGCCAATAAAGTCAAAATCTTCTTTAGCAATTTGACCAGAAAGACTTTCAAATACTGCATCGACATTATTTAAAGTTGTAGAAGTTGAGAAAGCAAGTTTAATATTGTTATCTTTTGTATACTTAATTATCTCATCAACACTTTTTCTTAATTTTTGTTTATTCTTAATAATGAATGAACTAAAAATTTCTGTTTTTCTATTTCTAATTTGTGAAGCATTTACATTAACATTATTTTTTTCAGCAAAATCTTCTACTCTTTTTGTCCCACCAGATTTTTTTAACAAAATTTTATAATCTTGCTCATCCCAATACCAATCTAGACCAGCTTCTTTAAAAGCTTCATTAAATGAATTACGTTGAATATTAGAAGATTCAATAAGTGTTCCAATAGATCCAAATAAAAGTGCTTTATAATCCATTTTATCCTTTCAATTTTATGGAACAAGAAATCATATAACTTATTATTTTATTGACCCAAGTCCTTTAGAAATATTAATATCTCCAATGTTTCTCGCTTTGTTAAATTCTTTTATTCTATCAAAAACATTAACACCTATTTGCTGGTAAACATCGAGAAGGTCTACTAAAACCCAATTCTCTCTGATAAGACCATTTTCTAATCTCCAAAAATCTAAACTCCGCATTTCTATAATTTGATTTGATGGAGCAATACCCATCCATCCATCTTGAGAAATTGTAGATCGCATATTTGGCCAACCAGTTTCACAAACATAATCGCCTTCATATATCCAATGTGTTTGCATATCCTGCAACCCCTCATTTTTTAAACTATCATTTGATGAGCCTCCCTTTCTATCAGGCATTGCACGCAAAAAAGGTATTTGATGCCAATGGCGAAATCCTTCGATACCCCTTGCTGTGCCAATTCCAACTGGTCCGTACCAATTAAATCTGGGGTGCCAATATTTATCTAAATTCATAACTTGTGGATTTGGATTACTAGGGTGTAAAACCATATCTCGAAGCATATTTATTACAATGTCAAAATTTTTTGATCCATCACCTTCTATCTTTAAACCGTCTCCTGTCATAGGAGATGGTGTGCATAAAAAAGATCCTAGCTGAGGACTCATTGGCCAGGCATTTGCCTGCATCATCAATTCAGGTAGATCCCAAATTGATTGCATTTCTATAATTTGATTATTTTCTATTTGGAAAAACTCATGATAACGCATATGAACTAAATTTCCAGTTGGCGGAATATCTAAAAATGATTTTAAAAAAGTTCCCATATAATTGCCCATAGTGCCCAACCAATCTTTACCTTCAGGTGTTGTGCCTGCCATAACAAT
>CACBDX010000046.1 GCA_902538155.1 uncultured Alphaproteobacteria bacterium | reverse complement strand
TTTATGTTGTTATCAAGTGCTTCATTAATTCCATCAAAAACTTTTTCAATATTTCCAAATCTTGTTATTTTATTATATTTTTCAGGATTAATTGTATCTAAAGAAACATTAATCCTATTAATACCATTTAGCTTCAGTAGTTTGGCATATTTTCTTAATAACGTACCATTTGTTGTCAGTGTTATTTCCTTTAGATTTGTTTTTTCTTTTTTGGTATTAAGTTTTTCAATTAATTTTATAATATCATTTCTTACCAAAGGCTCACCACCAGTTAATCTAATTTTCTCCACTCCGAGTTCTATAAAGTTGTCACATAATCTTTCAATTTCTTCTAAAGTGAGTATGTCTTTTCGTGGAAGAAATTGCATTTTTTCTTTCATACAATAAACACATCTCAGATCACATCTATCTGTAACAGATACTCTTAGATAATTTACTTTTCTTAAATACTGATCAATTAGTTGCATTTATATTAATTATTTTTAATTCAACTTCTCTAGGGTTAATAGTTTTTTTTCCAACATTTTCAAAATTAATTGTAACGATATTATTAATACATGATTGTACTTGACCAATTCCCCATTCTTTTTCTTTACTGACATTTACAACAAAAGTACCTGGTGTAAGATCACCTATATAAAAATCTGACATTTAAAAAAAATTAACTAATTCTTTTTTCTGCTTTTTCATGCATTTCTTGAGCTTCTAAACTCAATGTTGCAACTGGTCTTGCTTCTAATCTTTTGATACTAATTGGATCACCTGTTTCATCGCAATAACCATAAGATCCATCTTCAATTCTTTGAAGGGCGGCATCAATTTTATTAATTAGCTTTCTTTCTCTATCTCTAGTTCTAAGTTCGAAAGATCTGTCTATTTCTTCAGATGCTCTATCAGTTATGTCTGGTTTTGCTTCGTTCTCATTCTGAAGATTATTTAAGGTCTGAGATGATTCCTTAAGTAAATCATTTTTCCAATTCACTAATTTTTGCCTAAAATATTCTTTCATTTTGGCATTCATGAATTTTTCTTTCTTAGTTGGTTTATAATTTTTAGGTAATTTAGTCATAATTTTAAAAAATTGCTGATTTATCAAATGATTTTATTTATTCAAGCAATATTGAAATTTTATTAATTATAAAAAATTCATATTTTTCAATATTTTAATAAGTTTTTCATAAAAGAACAAAAATAGAACTTTTAAAAATAGAACAAAACGTGTACAAGTAAACATGATTTGCAAGAATCTTAATAAAAACATAGGAAATTAATGGAGAAATGAAATGTCTCAAGCTAAATTAAAAGTAGTAAATAACGAAAATTCAATGGATAAAGAAAACAGAAGTAAATCTCTAGAAGCCGCTGTAAGCCTAATAGAGAAAAATTATGGAAAAGGCTCAATAATGAAATTGGGCTCTAAAACAAACGTAGATATTGAAGCAATATCTACCGGTTCATTAGGGCTTGATATAGCTCTTGGTATTGGTGGAGTTCCAAAGGGAAGAATTATTGAAATTTATGGACCTGAAAGTTCTGGTAAAACTACTTTAGCTACTCATATTGTTGCAGAGTCACAAAAACAAGGCGGCAATTGCGCATTTATAGATGCAGAGCATGCTCTAGATCCAGCATATGCAAAGAAATTAGGTGTAAATTTAGAAGAATTATTAATTTCCCAGCCTGATACAGGAGAGCAGGGTTTGGAAATTGCTGATTCTTTAATTAAATCTGGAGGTATTGATGTGCTAATTATTGATTCAGTTGCAGCACTTGTACCAAGAGCTGAACTAGAAGGCGATATGGGAGATTCATTACCTGGTTTGCAAGCTAGATTGATGAGTCAGGCTTTAAGAAAACTCACAAGTTCAATTGCTCAATCAAACACTCTGGTTGTATTCATAAATCAACTTAGAATGAAAATTGGCGTTATGTTTGGTAGTCCAGAGACAACTACAGGCGGTAATGCTTTAAAATTTTATTCTTCTGTAAGAATGGATATTAGAAGAATTGGAGCAATTAAAGATAAAGATGAAATCATTGGAAATCAAACTAGAGTAAAGATAGTTAAAAACAAAGTTGCGCCTCCATTCAAAGTTGTTGAATTTGATATAATGTACGGAGAGGGGATATCTAAATTAGGAGAATTAGTTGATTTAGGTGTCAAAGCAGAAATTATTGATAAATCAGGATCATGGTTTGCATACAAAAATACTAAAATAGGACAAGGTAGAGAAAACGTTAAAAATTTTCTTAATGACAATCCTACTATAGCTAAAGAAATTGAAAATCAGATTCTGCAAAATGCTGGAATAGTTGAAAAAGCTATGATGGAAGGAAAAGTAGAGAATAAAGAAAAAGAAAAAGAAGCTAAAGAAGCTGAAGAAATAAAAGAATAGTAAATATTATTTTTGTTTGGCGCCTATTTCAAAATAGGCGCTTTTTTATTTAGACAATAGAGTTTTCAAGTTATAATACCTTTTCATGAATTCAAATCAGATTAGGTCTACATTTCTTAATTATTTTAAAAAAAATGGACACGAGATTATTCATTCAAGCTCTCTAGTACCAGATAATGATCCTACTCTAATGTTTGCTAATTCTGGAATGGTGCAATTTAAAAATATTTTTACAGGTAAAGAGACAAGAAATTACAACAGAGCGACTACTGCTCAAAAATGTGTAAGAGCAGGCGGTAAGCACAATGATTTAGAAAATGTAGGATATACGACAAGGCACCATACTTTTTTTGAAATGTTAGGTAATTTTTCTTTTGGAGATTATTTTAAAGAACTGGCTATAGAACTAGCTTGGAATCTGATTACCAAAGAATATTCAATAAATAAAGATAGACTATTAGTAACTGTTTATTCTGATGATCAGGAAGCTTTTGATTTATGGAAAAAAATAGCTGGATTATCGGAAAATAAAATTATTAAAATTAGTACATCTGATAATTTTTGGTCAATGGGTGAGACAGGGCCTTGCGGTCCATGTTCTGAAATATTTTATGATCACGGTGATAAATACGAAGGAGGCCCTCCAGGTTCTCCAAACGAAGATGGTGATAGATTTATAGAAATATGGAATTTAGTATTTATGCAATATGAACAGATATCTAAATCTGAGAGAATAAATCTGCCAAAACCCTCCATTGATACTGGAATGGGATTAGAGAGAATGACAGCTCTTCTAGATGGTTCTAACGATAATTATTCAACAGATTTATTCCAACCGATTATAAATGAATCAACGAAATTATGTGGTGATGAAAGTTCAATAACAAATCCTAGTCATAGAGTAATTGCAGATCACTTAAAATCCTCCTCTTTTTTAATTGCAGATGGAGTTATGCCTTCAAATGAAGGTAGAGGATATGTCTTACGAAGAATAATGAGAAGGGGAATGCGACACGCTCATTCTTTAGGTAATAAAGAGCCTGTATTTCATAAGCTATTCCCTATTTTTTTAGATGGAATTAAAAATTCATATCCTGAATTAGATAGAGCAAAAGATCTCATTACTAATACATTAATAAATGAAGAAACTAAATTCAAGGAAACTGTTGAAAAAGGAATAAAAATTTTAGATGAGGAAATTTCTAACTCAACAAATATATTTAATGG
>CACBDX010000045.1 GCA_902538155.1 uncultured Alphaproteobacteria bacterium | reverse complement strand
AATATTATTTAAAGAAGGCATTGTAAGTGACATTTCTTGATAAATTTCCTTGGGATGATTATATTTCCAATTTAAACCCATTCTTTTTCCAAGTTCATTAGTTATCCACCAATCTTCTTTAGCTTCACCTGGAGAGTCTAAAGCTTTTCTTCCCATCTGTACTTGCCTATTAGTATTAGTGACTGTTCCATTTTTTTCAGGCCATGCTGAAGCGGGGAAAATAACATCCGCATATGTTGCTGTTTCAGTTAAAAAAATATCTTGGACAACTAAATGCTCTAACATTTTTAGAGCTTCTCTTGCATGATTTAGATCAGGGTCAGACATTGCTGGATTTTCACCAAGTATATACATACCTTTAATTGTATTATCGTGAATAGCATCCATAATTTCAACAACAGTTAGACCTTTTTTATCATCTAGAGGAGTGTTCCAAAGTTTTTCAAAGAAATCTTTATTATTATTTTTATCAACTAATTGGTAATCAGGATACATCATTGGTATAAGACCGGCATCAGAAGCTCCTTGAACATTATTTTGTCCTCTTAAAGGATGCAAACCAGATCCTCTTTTTCCAACATTCCCTGTCATTAAAGCTAGAGAAATTAAACATCTAGCATTGTCCGTACCATGTGTGTGTTGAGAAATCCCCATCCCCCAAAAAATTATTCCTTTATTTGTATTGGCATATAAGCGTGCTACTTCTCTTATAATTTCTGGATCGATACCTGTTTCGTTTTCCATTATATCAGGTGAATAATTCATTAAATGTTTTCTTAATTTTTCAAATCCCTCAGTTTGTTTTTTAATATATTCGGAATTAAATAAATTTTCTTCGACAATAACATTCATTATTGAGTTTAAGAGAGCAACGTCAGATCCTGGTTTAAATTGTAACATATGAGTTGCATGTTTTTTTAAGGAATGCCCTCTAGGATCCATCACAATTAATTTGGAACCTTTTTTTGCGGCGTTTTTAAAAAAAGTTGCTGCAACAGGATGGTTTTCAGTAGGATTTGCTCCAATGACTATTATCACATCAGAATGTTCAACTTCATAAAATGGAGCAGTGACAGCTCCTGAACCAATTGTTTCCAATAAAGCAGCTACAGAAGACGCATGGCAAAGTCTTGTACAATGATCAACATTATTTGTATTAAAACCAGTTCGTATTAATTTTTGAAATAGATAAGCTTCTTCATTTGAACATTTGGCTGATCCAAAACCTGCAAGATTACTCTTACCATTTCTTTGTTTATTAAGTTTTAAAAATCCTTGTGCAGCATAATCTAGAGCTTCATCCCAAGATGCTTCTCTAAAATATTCATGAATATTCGAAAAATTAATACTTGGGTGTAAGTCTTTTCGTTTATCTTTAATTCTAATCAATGGCTTCGTAAGTCTTTCTGGATTATTTACATAATCAAAACCAAACCTTCCTTTTACACATAATCTATTCTTGTTTGCGGGACCATCAAGACCATTAACATATTTAATTTTGTTATCTTTTACATTGTATTCTATCTGACAACCCACGCCGCAATAAGGACAAACACTATCAATTTTTTTATCTACCTTACTATGACCAACACCATCCTTATCTACGATGGATGCCGGCATTAATGCTCCAGTTGGACAAGCCTGTACACATTCACCACATGCCACACATGTGCTATCACCCATTGGATCATCAAAATCGAATACAATTTTAGAATTTTCTCCTCGATATGCCATTCCAATCACATCGTTAACCTGTACTTCTCTACATGCTCTTACACAAAGATTACATTGGATGCATGCATCTAGATTTACAGCCATACTAGGATGAGAAACATCTGCCTGACATGAAGTTTTTTTTGGAAATCTACTTTCTTTAACTTCAACTTTGTCTATCCATTTCCAAAAGTCAGAATTATTATCATGAGCAATTTCTCTCTTTGGCTGGTCTGCAAGAAGTAATTCAAAAACTAACTCTCTAGATTTTTTAGCCTTATTTGAAGAAGTTTTTACTTTCATACTATCAGTTGGCTTTCTAATACAAGATGCTGCCAACACACGTTCTCCTTCAATTTCAACCATACATGCTCTACAATTTCCATCAGCTCTATAGCCAGGTTTATCGGAATAACATAAATGTGGGATTTCTGTTCCAAGTCTATTTGCAACTTGCCAAATAGTTTCATCAGCATTTGCTTCAACTAACTTTTCGTTTAAATAAAATTTTGTTTTCTCTTTAGTCATAAGTTATTTCATTGCTAAAATATTTTAAAACAGAATTTAATGGGTTTGTTGCAGCTTGTCCTAAACCACATATCGATGCTTGAGCCATAACTTCACTTAAATCTTTTAATTTTTCCTTATTCCAATTTTTTTCTTGCATTAATTTTACAGTTTTCTCCGTACCGGAACGGCATGGTGTACATTGACCACAACTTTCCTCTTCGAAAAATTTTAGTAAATTAAGTGCAACATCTTTCATATTATCATGATCCGACAATACAACTACTGCCGCTGAACCTAAAAAACATCCGGCATCCATTAATTCTTTTGATCCATAATCAAGTGGAATATCATTCATAGTAGCGGGTAGGATACCGCCTGATGCACCTCCTGGAAGATATCCTTTAAAAGTATGTCCATCTGCCATACCATCACAATACTTATCAATTAATTGTTGAATTGTTATACCAGCTGGGGCAACTTTTACTCCTGGGTTCTTTACTCTTCCAGATACTGAAAAACTATGAAAACCCTTATTCCCATTGGACCCCTTTTCAGCAAACCACTTTGCTCCTTTTTCAATTATATCTCTTACCCAAAAAAGAGTTTCTAAATTATTTGTTAAAGTAGGACATCCAAATAAACCAATTTCAGCCACATAAGGCGGTCTATGCCTTGGCAATCCTCTCTTGCCTTCAATACTTTCTATCATTGCTGACTCTTCTCCACAAATATAGGCTCCTGCCCCTCTTCTCAATATGAAAAAGTCTTTTGGAATTATTTTTTCATCTTCCATTTTATTTATTTCATCAAGTAATATTTTTATAACTGTTGGATATTCATCTCTCATATAAATGTAAACTTTTTCAGCATTTATGAAATAGGAAGCAATTAAAGCTCCTTCTAAAAATCTATGTGGATCACTTTCTAAATATGACCTATCTTTAAATGTTCCTGGCTCACCTTCATCACCATTAACAGCAACATATTTTTTACCATTGTAATTTGAAACAATTTCCCATTTTTTTCCTGTAGGAAATCCAGCACCACCCTTACCTTTCAATCCGCTTTCATTTAAAGAATCCAAAACTTGTTTTTTTGAGATAACACCATTTTTTATTTTGTTCGCAATTTCATAACCGCCTTTTTTTTTATAAGAAGATAAATTTATATAATCTGGAATGAAGGGGTCAAAATTTTTTTCATTAATTGTTTTTTTAACTTTATCAAAATTAGCCACATCAACATAATTTTTTCCTACGCAAACAGTAGGAGCAACATTACATCTTCCCATGCATGGCCCAGGTACGACTTTTATATTTTTATTTTCTAATTTTTTTATATCTTGAAGTAATTTGTGTGCGCCAAATAATTCACAAGTTAAACTTTCACAAACCCTTACAACATTCACTGGGTTATAATTTTTACTATCTTTAACTATATTAAAGTGAGCATAAAAAGTTGCAACTTCATAAATTTCAGAAAGTGGTAAGTTAATAATAGTTGATAAAGCTACTAGATGTTTGTCGTACAAAACACCAAATTTATCCTGTAATATATGTAAATATTCTATTAATTCATCTCGCTTAAATATTAACCCTGAAAACAATTTAGAAACTTCATCTAAATATTTATCTTCGACTTGTCTTCCTTTTGGAGTCCAACGTCTTTTCTTCTTTTTTAAAGAAGTTTCTGTTTGAGAAACAAATTTATCCATTCCAATTAATATTATACTATATATTAAGTATCAGAAAATTATGAAAGATTCAGTTGAAAATGAAGAATTAGTTCTTGATACTAGTGGTACAGAATGTCCTATACCAGTTCTTAAGGCTAGAAAACTTGCATCAGAATTAAAGAAAGATACAATTATTAAAATTATTGCAACTGATCCTTTGGCTGAAGCAGACTTTGAACATTATTGTGAACAGTCTAA
>CACBDX010000044.1 GCA_902538155.1 uncultured Alphaproteobacteria bacterium | reverse complement strand
TAAATATTTTAAATTGTTCCCAGAAATAAAAAAATCAAATGAATTAGGTGGATACGTTACTAAAAGTGCATCAAGATTAACAAGTTTAAAAGTTGGTACACCTGTTATTATAGGATGCGGAGACGTAATAGCCTCTATTTTGGGAGCTGGAGGAATTAATCATAACAAAAAAATTAGTATTATTGGAACTACATGTCATAATATTATAGTAAAAAATAACTCAAAAATTTCTAAAGATGGCTCAGGGTTATTTTTTGCTTCTTTAAATAATACATGGTTAGAGACTAAAATAAACGTTGCAGGAACAACTAATATTGATTGGGTTATTGATAATTTTTACAAAAATTCGAATAAGTACTCAGATAAGATTAAAATAATTAATAACTTTGAAAAAAAATATTTAACTTATAATTATCCAGAAAATGCTTTGATATTTCTTCCTTATATAAATTATGGAGGATCAATATCTCCATTTGTAAATTTGAATTCTAAAGCTGAAATTTTTGGTATTTTACCTCATCATAATAATTTTGATATTATGACTGCTTGTTATGAAGGTTTAGCATTATCTATTAAGGATTGTTATACGAATAAAATTAAAACTAAAGACATCCTTTATCTTGCAGGAGGTGCATCAAAAAGTAAAATTTTACCTCAATTAATTTCAAATGCATTGAATATAAAAGTAAAGATATTAACTAATTCAGAATTGGGAGCTTTAGGTATTTCATTCTTAATTGATAGTTGCTTGAATAAAAAAGGTTTAAAAAAATTAATTAACGATCATCAAAAAATTGGTCATTTTTACACACCTAATAAAAATCACTCTAAATACCTTAATAATAAATATCACAAATATAAAAAATTAAGGATGTCCTTAAATAATATTTGGTAAAATTCTTAAATTTAGTTGATAATCATATTTAATTAATATTAAGTTATTAAATATAAATTAAGTGAGGAAAAATGAATAAAATATTACTTTTTATAATCTCAATTCTATTTTCTTTTAATGCCTTCGCAGTAACAGATATAAAATTCTGGCATATGGAGGGGGTACCACATAGAGTTGATAGAATTCAAACTTTAATAGATGAATTCAATGCAGCAAATCCTGACATTAATGTAAGCCAGGAGGTGCAAAACTGGGGTGAAATTTATGCAAAAGCACCTGCTTCAGTAGCAGCTGGAACAGCACCTGAGCTACTTGTGGGGATCCCTGACTTCACACCAATTTTAGCAGAAATGGGAGCAGCACAACCTGTAGAAGATTTTGTTGCTGAACTTGATGCAAAGTATGGTTTCTATCAAAAAGCGTTAGATCAATATACATACAACGGTCACACGTACGCCGTGCCGCTCTGGAATATGGCACTTTCACTATGGTATAGAAAAAGTGATTTTGAAGCTGCTGGAATAGAACCACCAAAAACTTGGTCTGATTTAAAGAAAGCTGCTAAAGCTCTAACTAAAGACGGTGTTTATGGAATCGGTCTTCCTGGCAATAAACAACTTTATACCGATCAAACAATCTATAGTTTTATGGTTAATTCTGGTGCAGAAGAAATTTATAATTCTGATGGTACTTTAAGATTTGATAATCCTCAAACTGTAGCAGCATATGATGTTTACAAAGAATTATATCAATACTCGGCTCCTGATGCAGCCAACTGGACATGGGGAGAAGCAGAAGCTTGTTTTGCAAGTAAAGGGTGTGCAATGATACTGCAGTTTACAGTAATTAGTACATATGACTCTCAAGCTGGTGGTGATGCAAGTGACTTAGGTGTAATTCAGATACCGTATGCAAATGGTAAAGCTCATAGAGCTGGTACAGTTTCATATGTTAACTCTGCAATGATTATGACTGATGACGAAGCAAAAATGGATGCTTCTAAGAAGTTTTTAAGTTTCTTAATGGAGCCAGGTAATTATGGGCGCTTCATTAATATGGAACCCGGTCTATTTTTACCAATTACAGAAGCTGGAAGTCAAGACTCTACGTATTGGGATGATCCAGTTGTTGTAAAATATAAATCACAAGTAGAAACAATGCTAGATAACTCAACAAGAGGAAGTCTATTTGGTTTTACTAATGGTAACACTTTTACAAGTATATCTTCTATATCTGCTCAGAATTTATTAGCTCAAACTCTTCAGCTAACATTAATTGATGACAAAAGTCCTAAGGACGCTGTCGCTGAGGGTATGGCGATAATGACTGAAGCTATAGAATAATTTAATAATCTTTTCAGCACCTCTATTTAAGAGGTGCTGTTAATTCTGTGAAAAAAAATAATATAGAAGGTTGGTTGTTTGTATCTCCATTAATTATTTGGATATCTCTTATTATTTTAGCCCCAATTTATATAGCTTTTGAATTAAGTTTATTTAATGTAAAGATTATTGGTACATCCGGAAAATTCGTAGGTATTGAAAACTACATTAAACTATTTGGTAAATCAAAATTTGTAAATGCTTCTTTGAATAGTTTATATTGGATAATTGGTAATGCAATCTGTCAGACATTTTTCGCTTTCACTATTGCATTAACAATAAATTATAAATTTCCTGGTAAAAAAATTATGGCTAACTGGATTATTTTATCATTTATTATCCCAACAGTCGTGGTTGTTGTCATTTGGAAATTAATGTTAAGTAGTAGTAGTGGTGTAATAAATTCAGTTTTAATTGATATTGGAATATTAGATGAAGCAACAGGTTTTTTTAGCTCACCTAATAAGGCTTTTATAAGTTTAGTTCTAATAAATTCATGGAGATGGAGTCCTTTTTTAGCTCTAATTATCCTCTCTGGACTTAATTCCATAAATAGAGAAATGTATGATGCATCTAAAGTTGATGGAGCTAATTTTGTTCAACAATTTCTTTTTATCACATTTCCAAATCTTAAAAGTGTGCTTTTTGTTTTAGGTCTTGTTGGTACATTATTATCATTCAATATATTTGATATTATATGGTTAATTACAAAAGGTGGGCCATCAAGTGCTACAACCACATTACCATTATTAATTTATGAAACAGCGTTTACTAAATTTAGAATTAGTCAAGCTGCGACTTTATCAATAGTAACTAGTTTTTTGTTATTACTATTCTCAATAATATTTATCAAATCCATGGCACCAAAAGAAGATGATTAAAGAAAATAATATCAAACTTATATTTTTAAGCTTATCATTATTATTAATTATACTTATTTTTTTCTTTCCTTTTTTTTGGATCATCACATCATCTTTTAAAAGCCCTGAAGAAATTATTGCTACATCTACAACTATTATTCCAAGATCTTTTACTTTAGAACATTATAATAAAATATTATTTAACTCAGATTTTTTTATATATTTAAAAAATAGTTTGATAGTTTCTTTTTCCTCTATGATAATTTCCATCATTCTATCCGTATCAGCTGCTTATGGCTTACATAAACTTAAATTTTATGGAAATAAATTTGTAGAATACTCCCTTCTAGTGACCTATGCTTTTCCTGGAGTCATTCTACTAGTACCTATTTATTTATTGTTTGCAAAAGTAAATCTACTTAACAGCTATTTTGCATTAATTATTGTTAATGTTTTATTTGCCACTCCATTTGCGGTTTGGATGTTAAAAGCCTTCTTTAAGTTAATTCCTGATGAGATAGAGGAGGCGGCATATATTGATGGAGCATCAAGATATATTGTAATATCAAAAATTATTGTTCCATTAGCTACTCCAGGTATAGCAAGTGTATCAATTTTTTGTTTTATAATATCTTGGACAGAGTATCTATTTGCATCAATATTAATTAGCGGTGATGATTTAAAAACCTTACCTGTTGGTTTGGCTGGAATTGTAGGACAATATCAAATTGATTGGGGTTTTTTATTATCTGGAGCTGTTCTTGCTAGTTTACCAGTGATATTATTATTTGTATTTATTGGAAAATATTTTGTATCTGGTTTGACAGAAGGTGCTGTAAAATAGATTAATAAATATAATGAGGAATTATGACGGATAAAGATTTTAAAAACATAGATGATATTCAAAGAATTTTAAAATATATAGAAAAAGGTAAACTTGATATTGAATCATGGTCTAATATTGAGGAATTAAAAAATAGTTTAAATTTACTAATTGAAGAACATAAAGATTATATGGATCACATGAAACTACATCATTAGTTTTAAAAAAGGAGGTAAAAATGTCTGTAGCGAGAATAACAACAATTAATTTTAAATCTAAAGAAGATGCTGATGAGTCAATTAAAGATTATTCAGAAAAAGCACCATCTGAATTTCCAGATGCTGAACAATTATTACAAATACGTGCAAGTGATACAACTGTAATGGCAGTCTCTTTATACGCTGATAAAAGTGCTATGGAACGAGCAAGTGCTGCTAGAAAAAAGAGAATGAGTAATAATGAAAATACTTTCGATGTTGTTGATACTAAAACAGGTGAAGTAACTTTAAATCATAAAAATTAAATTTTGAGTAAACAGCATATGTGTACTCTTTAATAACTTAAAAATTTTAAGTAACAATTGGTAGTATAATTTTACAGTGATAAAAAATATTATTTATATTTTTACACTTAAAAAAGTTCCAAAATTAGTTTGG
>CACBDX010000043.1 GCA_902538155.1 uncultured Alphaproteobacteria bacterium | reverse complement strand
TTTGGTAGATCCTTATACTTTAATTCTGATTTAATCGTATTAGACGAACCTACTATGGGTTTATCAATTCAAGAAACAGAAAAAGTACTTAACTTTGTAAAGGGTTTAAAAAATGAAAATAAATCAGCTATTTTTATCGATCACAATATAATACACGTTTACGGTGCTGCAGATAGGTTTATCATTTTAGATAGAGGAGAAGTTGTTGGAGAATTTAACAAAGAAGATATTTCAAGAGAAGAGCTTGTTCAGAAAATGATCCAACTTCATGAATCAGGTAAAATTAAGGTAGAAGATTAAATGAGTAGTTTATTTAATAGTTATTTTGTAAAAACACACAAACTAGAAATTAGTATTACAATAATTGCCATAGTGCTTTTCTTAATTTACTTCTTAGGTGCACCACATGTATTTACAAGATTTCCAATTTACAGAGCTTTCATGCAATCTATGCCTTTTTTTGGCATAATTGCTATATCAGCAACATTTGTTGTTACACTTGGTGAAATTGATTTATCATTTCCATCTATAGTTGGAATTACATCTCTCATATTTGGAATTATAATGACATCAACCGATGGTAATTTTTTTATAGCATTTATCTTAGCAACTTCACTTGGAATGTTTGCTGGATTAGTAAATGGATTACTTGTTACTAAAATTGGTATACCTTCAATAGTTGCAACAATAGGTACTTTATTTTTTTGGCGTGGATTAGTTAATGTAATTTCCCAAGGTAGTGGTATTGCAATCGTCGATGTGGCAGATGGAACCTGGCATCATATGATATTTGTAGAAAAATTATTTGGGAAAATTCCAATGCAATTTATTTGGTTCATTGTATTAACTGGTTTGATGCAGTGGGTTTATCGTTACCATAAATTTGGAAATCACATCCACTTTGTGGGTGACAATAAAGCAAGTGCTCAAATGATGGGAATTAATGTTGATAATGTAAAAATTATTGCTTTTGTTCAATTAGGTTTTTTCTCTGCTTTAGCGGGAATTTTTACAATGTATGAAATGTTATACTTCTGGCCTACACAAGGTGAGGGCTTAATGTTAACGACACTAGCAGCTGTATTTGTTGGAGGTACTTCAGTCTTTGGCGGTAAAGGTACTATTTTTGGAACTTTTATTGGAGTATTAATTATAGGTTCATTAGAATCAGGAATAGTTGCTTTAGGGCTATCAGGTTTTTACGTTAAATTTATTAATGGTCTGATGATTACTGTTGCAGTAACAGTTTACGCTTTAATTCAAAGAAGAAAAAATTAGAGTAATATAATTAAAAATTAAATTTTTTCTAAAATATATTCTGCTGAACTAACATTATATTCGCCATCATTTTCGATAAATTTATTTATAATCACATTATTCTCAATTACCATCGCAAATCTTCGACACCTAAAACCCATATAATTTTTTGTCTTATCTGATATCAGGTCAAAATACTTTGTAATCTCAGCATTCCCGTCTGCAATTCCATTAATTATTTCTCCATCTGTATAACTCACTAACCAAGATTTCATCACATGTTCATCATTTACTGATAGACAGTAAATGCCATCAATTTTTTTATCTAAAAATGCATTATATAATTTTATGTAACCTGGAAGATGTTTCTCAGAACAAGTTGGCGTAAATGCACCAGGAACACCAAATAGAATAATTTTTTTATTTATAAATTCATTTTTTAATGAAGATATAGATGAAATACCTTTTTTAATAATAGGAACTTTAAAATCATCAATAACCATGTTTTTTATTTAACTTTTTTATAGGTTTCAAATATTTGTTTCTCAGTCAATATTTCATTCATTACTATACCTTCTGGAAACTTTGAAGAATAAAATGCATTAAAAGGTATTCCAAATTTATTATATTTTTTTAAAAATTTATTTATTTTTTCATTTGGTTGTGTCCAATCAGCTTTTATTAATGTCACTTCTTGTGAATCAAAAAAGTCTGAAACAGTTTCTGAGTTTAAAACATTAATTTTATTAAACTTACATGTAATGCACCAATCTGCGGTTATATCTAAAAAAATAATTTCATTATTAGCAACTATTTCAGGAATACTTTCGGAATTAAAATCTAACCAATCATTATTTTTATAATTTTCTTCATTGATTTTTTTAAAAAAATTTAAATATGGAGTTAAAAAGAAAATAATTATTAAAGAAATAATTAAGGGAATTTGGTAAATTTTGAATTTTAAAATTGCTGAAATTAAGATTAATAAAAGAGTAAATGTAACTACAAAAAAATAATTAAAATAATTATTTAATATACTTAATAGCCAAACTATTGTTATCATTAATAAAATAGATAAAAAATATTTAAAATAAATCATCCATTTTCCAGATCGAGGTAAAAAGGAAATTAAGCTTGGAAAAAAAGCTATAACCAAATAAGGTATGCTCATTCCTATACCCATAAAACAAAATATTAAAAATAGATACGTTGTCGATTGAGTAAATGCTGCTGTGACAGCTGTTCCCAAATAAGGTGCAGAACAAGGTGTAGCAAGAAGTGTAGCAAAAAAACCATTAAAAAAATTCTTTGTATAAAAATTATTTCCTGAATTTAAAATTTTTGATGAATATAAAAAACTTGGTAAATTTATTTGGAAAAGACCAAGTGTATTCAAGAAGAACATTGATATAATAGTTAAAATAAACATTAAAAAGTAAGGTTCTTGAAATTGCATACCCCAAGATATTGAAATATTAATTTGTTTAAGAATAGCAAAAAATGAGCCAATTATTAGAAAAGAAGTAATAATACCCAATACAGTTATCAAAAAACTACTTTTTATCTTTTTATCTTCAGTATTAATTACAGACAATAATTTTAAAGACAACACTGGAAATACACATGGCATAAGATTTAAAATAAACCCGCCTAATAGTGAAATTAGGAGTAAGTATAGAAGACTATTGTTTATAGAAATATTTTTATCTACATTTTCAATTTCTACATTTTTTTCAACTTTAAAACTGTGGTTATTATCGTAAAAAAATATTTCAATTGGAAACTTTTTTTCATTAAATTGATCTGATCTAAAATTAAAAGAGGTTTTTAATTTTTGAAAATCAAGGGAATAATTATTTATTGGTTCTACAACTGGCAATCCAAATGGTGTATGAATAAAAATTTTTGGATCATCAAAAAAAGAACTAGTTGATATTTCTATATCAAAAATAACGTCATTACTATTTTCAATAGCTTTAAATGAGAAATTAGAAATAGGCGTTAAATCAATATTATTGTTTAAGGTAGTAGATAAAACTTTTTCAATTTCAAAAAAATAATCTGTGTAAGCTCCATCTCCAGATGGTAAGTTTAAAAATATATCTGCATTACCTGGAATACAAACATCTCTACAAACTAAATAATTTATATTTAAATTTAAATTTGTTTGTATTTGATTGTCTTCAATATCTACTATCAAAGGAAAGATAACTTTATCTTTATACCCAATTGATTTTAAACCTAGTATTTCAAATTCTATTGGCTCTGGCCATAATATTTTAATATCTTTAACGTTTGATGAATTATTCCATATAATTTTTTGAGGAAAACCTCCTCCTCCAGGAGATTTCCAATATGTTTTCCATTCCTCCTCTAGTTCATATTCTAATGCTAAAATTAATTGGTTGTTATTATTTGAAGCAGTCAATGGTGAAATTAATCTAACTTTTGATTTTTCACTAATTGCCCAATCTGAAGATAAGGAGTATCCAGCTGGGCTAAATAACCCAAGGGCAAGTATTATTGCTATTTTTAATAGATTTATAACTTTTATTACCTTGTCCATATAAAATAAATCAATACAATATTGAAAAATATAAATTAACGCGAATATATATACTATATGAATTTAACTGGTCAGTTCTTAATTTCAATGCCTTCATTAGAAGATGATAGATTTGAAAAAACGGTTATTTATATGTGTGCTCACTCAAAAGATGGCGCTATGGGTATAATAATCAACAAAAAAATTGATTATGACCTTTACCCCGATTTACTTGAACAACTAGGTATAGACAAGCCATTAGAAGATAAAAAACTTTACATTCGCTATGGTGGCCCCGTTGAAAGTGGTAGGGGGTTCGTTTTACATTCTGATGAAGTAATTCAAAAAGAAACCCTAACAATAGATAAAGGTGTTGCGTTAACTAGTACTTCAGAATTTTTTGAAGACCTTTCTAAAGGTAATGGTCCAAAAAATAGTATTCTAGCTCTAGGATATGCAGGTTGGGGTCCAGGACAAATTGAGAAGGAATTAGCTTCAAATAGTTGGATGACACTAAAAGCAAATAGTGATTTTATTTTCGATGAAAAAGTTAGTAATAAATGGAACGATGCATTTAACTTATTAGGAATAGATGCAAGTAAACTTTCAATATTTTCAGGTAGCTGTTAACTATAGAATAATATCAAAAACTCTTTCCTTATCTTTATCTAAAACTTTTTTTATTTTAAACTTTGCAGTTTTTGTAAGTTTCATACCTTTATTAGTCACAAATGATTTCATTTTAATTACCTCTTTTTCAGGCATTTTTCTTTCATATTTCAAAATATGTTTCTTTCCACTAATCATAAATGCTGTCTTCATATTTTATCTCCTTTATGTTTAA
>CACBDX010000042.1 GCA_902538155.1 uncultured Alphaproteobacteria bacterium | reverse complement strand
GAAGAAAAAATGAATTATTTCATTCTCTATCCTTTGATACAATATCAGCAATTGATAAAAATGCAGCCCTTCCTCATTATCGTGTTACTGAAGAAGGAAAATCATCTTTCTCAGATAATAACATTTACCTCGTTGACTCAGGGGGGCAATATTTTGATGGTACAACCGATATAACAAGAACTATAATTTTAGGTGAAGCAACAACAGAACAAAAAGATAGATTTACGAGAGTTCTTAAAGGTCATATTGCATTATCAAATCAT
Source organism: uncultured Alphaproteobacteria bacterium (assembly GCA_902538155.1). Classification (GTDB taxonomy): domain Bacteria; phylum Pseudomonadota; class Alphaproteobacteria; order HIMB59; genus CACPNW01. The sequence continues at coordinate 4,451 of CACBDX010000042.1, read as the reverse complement.
GTTTTTGAAAAGGGAACAAAAGGAACTGATATTGATTATCTAGCAAGAAAATGTCTACAAGAAATTAATTTAGATTATGATCATGGGACAGGTCACGGTATAGGAAGTTTTTTGAGTGTCCATGAAGCCCCACAACGTATTGCAAAAAAATCAATGTTTGATAGCGTTGAGTTGCTTCCGGGAATGATTTTATCCAATGAACCCGGATACTATAAAGAAAATGAATATGGCATAAGAACAGAAAATTTAGTCGTGATAAAAGAGAATAATAATAAAAAATTATATTTTGAAAACATCTCGTGGTGTCCAATAGATCTGGATCTCATTGAAAGTAGCATGCTCGATCAAATTGAAAGACATTGGTTAAATACATATCATAAAAATGTGTATGATACATTGGAGATGTACCTTGAAAATAAAGAGAGAGATTGGCTTAAAAAGGTAACTTCTGAAGTTTAACTAAAGCCGCCAATTATGCGGCTTTCTTATTAATATCAAATTCAGTTTTGAGGAGATGCTTGTCTAATTCAATTTTCCACTCTTTTCCATATTCAGATTTGAAATATTTAACTAAATCCTCATCATAATTGTAGTTTTTATCACTTAAATCCTCGTAAACTTTATTAAAAAAATTAAAAACATTAATCATTATTTATTCCTTTCAATAATAAAATAGTAATAATTCTATGCAATCAAAGTATAAAAATATGAATTTTAATATGCAAAATATGCATATATAAATATATTAAAAATTTAAATGTACTTAAATTTTTTAATAATGATTAAAATTAATTGTTCCTGATTGACTTTGTAAATTAATACTTCATAAATTTTAAAATATTTTAACTTTCAATGATAATTATTTTAACACAATGCTTTCCATCTAGAGTAGGGGGAATTGAAACATTGATGTATGACTTAGCATTAAATTTAAGTCTCAAACACGATGTAAAGGTCTTAGCTGATCAACAAGACAGTGCTAAAGATTTGGAATTTGATAAAAACAATAAAAATTTTTCAATATTAAGATTTAAGGGTTTAAAATTTTTAAGAAAAAGAAAAAAATTTAATCAACTTAAAAATATTTGTTCTTCAAATAATATTAAAGCAGTCATCACCGATAGCTGGAAAAGTCTTGAGTTACCAATTAATTTTTTAAAAGAAAAAAAAATCCCAATTATTAGTCTTGTACATGGAAACGAAATAATAATCAAAAACGATAATCATCATAAACGAATAAAGAAAGTTTTAGAATTAGCAAACGCATTAGTCGTCAATTCATCATATACTAAAAACTTACTTTCAAAAATAAGTGAAAACTTAAAAAAAATTGAGGTTATCTATCCAGGTGTAAAATCTACTAAGGATATTATAGAACAAGCAATAGATTTAGACGATAGTTATCCAACGTTGCTTACTCTTGCCAGACTAGAAAAAAGAAAAGGACATTCGTATATTCTTAAATCTATTTTTAATTTAAAAAAAATTTATCCAAATATTCAATATATAATTGCTGGTGAAGGTGATCAGTTAGAGAATATAAAGAAAGAAATAAAAAATTATAATCTAGAATCAAATGTGAAGTTAGTTGGAACAATAAATGAAAATCAAAAAAAATTCATTTTTTCTAAGACTGATATTATGATCATGCCGACAATAGATGAAACTCATGCAAATTCTATTGAAGGTTTTGGAATCGCCTACATTGAAGCAGCACAATATGGAATTCCTTCAATTGCCTCAAATGTTGGAGGCACTCCTGAAGCTGTATTGCATAATAAAACAGGTTTAATTATTAATAATTTTAATGAGTTAGATGAATCAATTAAGAATTTAGTTGAGAACAAACAAAATAGAATTGAATTAGGACAAAATGCAAAAAATAGAGCAGAGAATGAATTAATCTGGGAAAAACAAGTAGTAAAATACAATAAGTTAATAGATGATATTCAATGACTATTTTATTTCATAACACAACTTTTGATAAAATTGATGTTTGGAAAAAAACAATAAAAAAATATTTTAAAAATGAAAAAATAATTTCTTTAAAAGATTATAAAAATTTTCATGATGTAAATTGTGCAATTATTTGGAATCTACCAGATAATATTCTTTCAAGACTAAAAAATCTCCAAGTTATTTTCTCTATGGGAGCTGGAGTAGATCACATTCTAAAACTTAAAAATTATAATAAAAAAATTCCCATAATCAGAATAAAAGATGAAGAAATGGGGGAGAGAATTGCCAATTATTCTTTAGCTCAAATACTAAATTATCAATTAAATTTTAAAATTTTTCAAAATTCTCAAATCAAACAATACTGGTCTGGAGAAAGGACACCAATTGATAATAAAAATTTAACAGTAGGTATTTTAGGTCTAGGCTTTCTTGGAAATCATATTGCAAAATTACTAAATAAATTAAATTATAATGTTATTGCATATAAAAAAAATCGAGCAAAAGTAAAAAATATAAAAATATATACGGGTAAAAATATTATTAGTTTTATCAAAAGATCTGATGTTATCATTTCTATTCTACCATCAACAGCTCAAACAAATAACATAATAGATAAAAAGTTTTTAAAGAATATGAAAAAAAATTCTTGTTTAATAAATATAGGCAGAGGAAATGCAATTGAAGAGAAAGATCTTCTAAATCATTTAAAGAAAAACAAAAATTTTTATGCTTATTTAGATGTCTTTAAAGATGAACCTTTAAAATCAAGTAGTCAATTTTGGAAACTGCCAAATGTAACTATTACTCCACACGTTGCTGGTGTCACAGCTATAGAGCCATCTGTTAAATATATGTACTCCAAATATAAAAAACTAAAAAAAAATAAAAATATAAAATCAGATGTTAATCCATCTGATGGATATTAATTAACATCAAAATAATTTTCTAAAATTCTAAAATAAATATTTTCTAATTTAATAATATCTTCAACAAAAACAAATTCATCTACTTTATGAAGAGTTTGATTTCTAAGACCTAACTCTACTACTTCACAATAGTTCTTTATATATCTTGCATCAGAAGTACCGCCATCGGTTGCTTGCTCAGGCGGGCTATTTCTACCTGTGACATCAGAAATTGATTTTGAAATAATATTATATAAATCACCGGCTTTATTCAAAAATGACTCAGCTGTTGCATCATAAGTATAAGTGCAACTAGCATTTTCCAGTTTAGAGAAAATCTTTTCTATTTTATTATCAATCCATTTTATGAGTGAGTCAGATGAATGCATATCATTAAATCTAATATTAACTGTTGCTTTAGCTAATTCCGGAATTACGTTTTGAACAGGATTGCCAATATCAATAGTAGCGATTTGAACTGATGTTGGTAAAAAATTTTCGTTACCTTCATCTAGCGGCTCTTCTAATATACTATTTAATAAATTCACTAAGTGATGTGAAGAATTTTCAGCTAAATGAGAATTCGCCGTATGTCCTTGAATACCTTTTACTTGAAAAAAGAAACTAACTGATCCTCTTCTTCCAATTTTTACTTTATCGCCGACCTCATTTCTAGAAGTTGGTTCACCAACAAGACAATGATCAAATTTATAATTTTGTTTACTTGCCCATTCTAGAATTCTTGGTGTGCCGTTTACAGAATCTCTTTCTTCATCTCCTGTAATAATAAATGAAATCTTACCTGGAATATTTTTATATTTATCTACAAATCTTTTAGCGGCACTGATGAAACAAGCAACACTGCTTTTCATATCTTCACTACCTCTTCCATAAAGTTTACCATCATCTATTCTTGCTGAAAAAGGAGGATATTTCCAAGAATTTTCATTTCCTACTGGAACTACATCTGTGTGACCAGCATAAGCAAAATGCTTTCCTTCATTTCCTATCGTTGCAAATAAATTTTTTACTTCATAAGAATTGTTTCCAGAGAAAATTAATGGATGACAGTCACATCCTATAGCACTTAGATGATTTTCAACGACTGTTAAAGCGCCCTCATCTTTTGGAGTTATACTCGCACATTTAACTAAGGATTGTGTAAGAATAACTGGATCAAAATTAATTTCTGACATTAATCTCTTAAAAGATCATTGATTGATGTTTTGCTTCTAGTTTTTTCATCAACTCTTTTAACAATAACTGCACAGTATAAAGAAGGATTAATATCTCCTTCTTTTTTTCCTGGTAATGTACCTGGTACCACAACTGAATACGCTGGAACTTTTCCCATATGAATTTCCCCAGTTGATCGATCGACTATTTTTGTAGATGCTCCAATAAATACACCCATTGATAAAACCGCACCTTCACCAACAATAACACCTTCAGCCACTTCACTTCTAGCTCCAATAAAACAATTGTCTTCAATAATTACAGGATTTGCTTGAAGAGGTTCAAGTACACCGCCAATACCAGCACCTCCAGAAATATGACAGTTTTTACCTATTTGTGCACATGATCCAA
>CACBDX010000041.1 GCA_902538155.1 uncultured Alphaproteobacteria bacterium | reverse complement strand
GAATTCGAATACTGTATTACAGTAATAATCAAGACCTCTAACAAGATTAGCGTTTTCTTCAAATTTGATATCCAGTAAATTTAATGATCTTTTGAGATCTTCGTAGTGGTTTTTAGCTTCATCAGTTAAGTATTCATATATTTTTGGTGCAGATAGTGCAATTTCTACATCTCCCTCATTTTTTGAATCTAATATTCTTAATGGATTAGTATCAATTTTATTAATGCTTTCTTCTGATAGTTTGTTTTTATGAGTATTAAAATATTTTGTAAGATTTTTTTTAAAATCAATTAAGGTATTTTTGTTTCCTAAAGAATTAATTTGAAGTCTTATTTTTGACTTAGGCAAAAGTTCTTTTAAAATATTATTTGACAGTAATATTAGTTCAACATCTGCAAGAAAATCTTTGGTACCAAGTATTTCAAAATTAATCTGATTAAATTGTCTATACCTACCCTTTTGTGGTCTTTCTCTTCTAAACATTGGACCAATACCAAAAATTTTTAATGGAATTTCATTTAGGAGATTGTTAGTAATTGCAGCTCTGATCATAGGCGTTGTATACTCAGGACGTAAAGTTAAAAAATTATTATTTCTATCTTCAAATGAATACATTTCCTTCAACACAACATCAGATTGCTCACCAAGAGGTTTTGCAAATAATTCACTAAATTCAAAAATTGGTGTTTGAATTTCTTTAAAATCTTTCAAATAAGCATTTTTAGAAACAATTTTAGAAATATTATTAAATTTATCAATTTGTTCTCCAAAAATATCATGCGTTCCTCTAACTGATCTTAATTTCATTTTAATTACTAAGTTCTATTTCTTTTGTTTTTTTTCTAATAAGACCCTCAAGATAATTTTCCAAATCAACATTTTTTACAACATTATTTTTCTTTCCATCAAGATAAATCATATGTGTATTATTTCCACCCCCAGTTATTCCTATATTTGTCATAGTTGCTTCACCTGGTCCATTAACAACACATCCAATAATCGAAACTGTAACTGGAGTAGAAATATCATCTAATTTTTTTTCTAAATTTTTTACAGTTTTTATTACGTCAAATTGCTGCCTAGCACATGAAGGGCAAGATATAATTTTTACACCTCTATTCCTTAATCCTAGGCTTTTTAAGATTTCAAAACCAACCCTTACCTCTTCTTCGGGCTCATCTGACAATGATATTCTAATTGTATCTCCTATTCCTCTCAAGAGTAAATTTCCAACTCCAATTGAAGATTTAATTGAACCGGTTCTTTTTCCTCCTGCCTCTGTAATACCTAAATGTAATGGATAATCACATAATTCAGCTAATTGCTCATATGCTTTTATAGACATAAATATATCTGAAGATTTGACACTGATTTTGAAATTCGTGAAATCGTTATCTTCAAGTATCTTTATATTTAATTTTGCACTTTCAACTAAAGCTTCAGGATTGGGTTCTGAAAATTTATCTAAAATTTGTTTTTCTAAACTTCCTGCATTAACACCCACTCTTATTGAGCAATTATTATCTTTTGCTGCTTTTATAACTTCTTTTATTCTCTCAATACTGCCAATATTACCAGGATTTATTCTAATACAAGAAGCGCCATTATTTGCTGCTTCGACTCCTCTTTTATAATGGAAATGTATATCTGCAATAATAGGTACAGGGCTATGTTTTACAATTTCTTTTAAAGAATCTGAAGACTCCTTGTCTGGAACAGAAACTCGAACTAAATCAGCTCCAAGTTTTGCAGATCTTTCTATTTGGGCAATTGTATCCTTTGCATTAGAAGTTGGGGTATTTGTCATTGTTTGAACAGCAATTTGATTATTGCCGCCAATATTTACATTACCAACTTTAATAACGCGCGATTTTCTTCTATTAATTTGTTGATACGGTCTAAGCATCTATTTAGTTAATAAAATCTTTAAATAAAACAAAAGAATCTAATATATCACCGTATTTACCTATCTTCCCTCTCACATCACCATCTATAAGTACTAAAATATTTCCAGCATTTCCTGCTGTAATACTGTAATTCAATTTTAATTCATATGAAAATTCTTCATCTTTATCCATTAACTTGCTTAAAACAATATTATTCGCTTCATCTCTTAGTTGTATCCAAGTTGGATTTAACATTTTTAATGTAGCGACAGTAGTCATATCCTCATCAAATTCTATAGATGCGATAGCACTAGAATTATTTAACAAATCACTTTTTTTAAAATCATTAGATTGGGATAAATTATCAAAAGTATAAGCTTGTTCTACTATGGGCTCTAAACTTTCAGGTATATCTGGTACTAAAGCAAAGTTAATTTCATTATCATCTTGATCAATGAATAAGAAATAAAATGAGGTAAATATAATAAATATTACAGAAGCAGCAAAAAATTTTTCGATTTTAAAAAAGTTGTTTTCAACTATTGGGGTAATACTCTTTTTCTCCTCATTAATATTGAATCCAACTTGATCTTTGAATTTTTTGATAATTGTTTCAGTATCTAACTCAAGAAAGTTTGAGTAAGATCTTAGATGTCCAATATTAAAAATAATATCTGCATTATTTTTTATATTATCATTTTCAAGATCAATAATGATACTTTTAGAAATTTTTAACTCAATTGATATTTCACTAATAGAAAGATTTTTAGAGTTTCTAGCAATTAATAAAATTTGACCTACTGTTTTCATTTAATTTCCTAGATTATATGCCTCATGTAGAGATTTTACAGCTATTTTTGTAAATTTTTTATCAATCAAGACACTTATCTTTATTTCAGATGTTGAGATTGCTAATATATTAATTGAATTTTCTGCTAAAGTTGTAAACATTTTCTTAGCAACTCCTGATTGAGACATCATCCCCATACCAATTACTGAAATTTTAGAAATATTGGTATCTGTTTCAATAGATTTAAAATCAATTAAATTTTGATTATCTTCTAACAGTTTTTTAGTATTATGAATTTCACTATTTGGAACAGTAAAGGTGATATTTGCAGTTATACCATCTTGTGATGTATTTTGGACAATCATATCAACATTAATATTATTATTAGCTAACAATCCAAAAATTGTTGCAGATATGCCAGGTTTATCTGCAATACCAGATAAGGTTAATTTTGATTCATTATTACTATAGCTTACACCACTTACTATTTCTTTTTCAATTAATTTATTTTCATCTACAACAAAAGTACCAGTTTTTTTTGTTATTGAAGAAAGCACCTGCAAAGTAAGATTGTTTTTCATTGCTAATTCTACAGAACGAGTATGAAGTACTTTTGCTCCAGTTGAAGACATTTCCAACATTTCTTCAAAAGCTAATTTATTTATTTTTTTAGCTTTAGGTTCTAAATTGGGATCCGTTGTATAAACTCCATCAACGTCAGTATAAATATCACACCTATCTGCATCAACAGCTGCGGCAACAGCAACAGCAGTTGTATCAGAACCACCTCTACCTAATGAAGTAATGTTTCCATCCATATTGACACCCTGAAATCCAGCAACCACTATTACATCATAATCTTTTAGAAATTGATCAATTCTATTTTTATCAATATTTAAGATTTTAGCTTTTTGATGGTTACTATCTGTAAAAATTGGTATTTGCCAACCAAGTAAAGGGATAGATTTGATATTTCTTTTTTTTAAAATAGCTGATAGGAGCCCAACAGACACAGCTTCACCAGACGTTAAGATTAAATCGTTTTCAATGATCTCATTTGACTCAATTTCATCTATATATTCTTGCATTTTATTTGTCACACCAGACATTGCAGATAAAACAACAATCAATTTTTTATCATTTAGTTGCTTTTCAACAATGTTAGCAACATTATTGATTTTATCGATACTGCCAACTGAAGTACCACCAAATTTCATAACTACAAGTTTCATTGACTTAAATCTTTTTTAAATTATCTCAGCTATTATAATTATTGTTTCTAACAAACAAGGTATATGATGAATATAAAATCAAAAAATGAAGAATTTACCTTCTTTAATCAACTTTCAGATGAATGGTGGAATGAAAATGGCAAATTTAAGATTCTTCATCAAATTAAAAGCCATAGAATGTCTTATATATTGGAGCAAATAAATAATAGAAATATTAAAAATTTGAAAATACTTGATGTAGGCTGTGGTGGAGGAATAATTTGTGAACCACTAGCAAGACTGGGTGCGAATGTTACAGGAATTGATTTTGCTCCAAATAATATTATAGCTGCTAAGATACATTCTAAAAAAAATAAACTTAAAATTAACTATATTAATAAAGATATTGAAAAATCAAAATTAGATGAAAAATTTGATATAATACTAATGTTTGAAGTCTTGGAACATTTAGATAATTGGAAAAAAACAATAAAAAATATAAAAAAAAATTTAAATAAGAATGGTTTAATAATTATTTCTACTATTAATAGAAACCCTCTCTCTAAACTATTTGCAATTAATATAGCAGAAAATATCCTCCATTGGATACCAAAAGGAACCCACGACTATAATAAATTAATTAAACCTGAAGAATTAAAAAAAATTTTATTAAAAGAAAAATTTAATTTCAATAATATTAAAGGTCTTGTTTTTAATCCATTAAACAGAGAATGGAAATTATCAAAAAATTATATGATAAATTATTTTTGTACTGCTAGTTTTATTAATTAGTTTTTTTTGTTGAAAAAGGCAATGGTAGTACATCGATATCTTCATCTATTAATTCTTTAGTTTGTTCAACAGAAGCTTCGCCATATATTGCACGATCTTTAGCTTCACCATATTTAATTTTCTTTGCTTCATCAGTAAATTTATCACCAACATAATCAAATTCCTTTTCTATAATCTTTTTTAGCTTCTTAACATT
>CACBDX010000040.1 GCA_902538155.1 uncultured Alphaproteobacteria bacterium | reverse complement strand
TCCTTTAAAATATGGTATCGATCAATGTGTTGGAGATACAATTTGTGCTGGCGGTATAATGTATGGACAACGAAACATTCCAGTTATTTTAGATTTTTGTAAAGATATAAAAAAATATGCAAAAAAAAATGCTCTTTTCTTAAATTATGCAAATCCTATGGCTATGAATACCTGGGCTGCAAATGAAATTGGTAAAGTTAATACAATTGGTTTGTGTCATGGAGTACAAGGTGGTGCAAAATTAATCGAAGATTCATTAAACATTCCATTTGGAAAAATGAAATATTCTTGCAGTGGTATAAATCACATGACTTGGTATTTGGATTTAAATTATAACGGTAAAAAAATTACAAAAGACCAGCTTTCTAAATCGTTAAAGAAACATAAAAAATTTTCTAGAGATGAAAAAGTTAGAATAGATGTTTTAGATAAATTTGGATACTTTTCTACAGAGAGCAACGGTCATTTAAGTGAATATTTACCATGGTATAGACGTACACAAAAAGATGTGAAGAAATGGAGTAGTCTTTCAAACTGGATACATGGCGAAACAGGTGGTTATTTAAGAGTATGTAATGAAAAGAGAAATTGGTTTGTTGAAGATTATCCAAAATATTTAAAAAATTCTGGAATTAAACTTAAAGATTACAAAAGATCAACTGAACACGGAAGTTATATAATTGAAGCTATTGAAACTGGAAAAAAATATAGAGGGCATTTTAATGTTATTAATAAAAAAACAATTTCTAATTTAGATGATGATTGCGTAATTGAGAGTACAGGATACGTAGATTCAAAAGGTATAAAAATGATAAAAGGAGTAACCTTACCCCTACAATGCGCTTCTCTATGCAGTACTTCAATAGATGTCCAAAGAATGGCTGTAAAGGCAGCAATAAAAGGAGATATTGAATTATTAAAACTTGCTGTACTGCAAGATCCACTAGTAAGCTCAGTATGTTCATCGGAGGAAGTTTGGCAAATGGTAGATGAAATGCTTGTTGCACAAGCACAATGGCTGCCACAATATCAATCGAAAATTAATAGTATTAAAAAGAATCTAAAAAAAATAAAAAATTATAAATATAATAAATCAATTAAAGGGCTGACCAAAAAAACAAAGCGTAATCATCAAAAAAGGTCAGTTTTAGTCGAAAAGGAAGCATTTAATTTATAAATTAATAATCTAATCTCAAAATAGTTCTTCTCAATAATCTAATTTTATTATAGGTTTTTTAAAATTTAAGTGGAGGACAGATGAAAAAAAATAAATTTAGATCCACATTACTTGCTAGCGTAGCATCAGCTACTTTTGCATTAACCAGTACAAATGCGTCTGCTAGACCGGAAGGTGCAATAGCACTTCCATCAGCACCTGCAATTGAAAATATGCAAGAAGTTCAGTTCATTGGAAGAGATGAATTAATGAGCTATCAAGATATTGGAGACTTTGAATTTCTTTATGAGCCAGAATACATTAGTGCTCTAGTTCAAGAAGGTAAACTACCACCGATTTGGGAACGATTACCAAAAAGACCTTTAGTTTTTCATGGAGATGCAATGCCTGATGGTATTGGTCGTTATGGAGGAACTTTTAGACATACAATTGGTGGAAGACCTGAAGGATGGAACTGGACTGCTTCACAACATCAAGGATGGGGTGGAATTAATTACACAGTTCAAGAATGTCTAACAAGAAACGGTCCAATGGTAAGATTAAAAGCTGAAGACTCTTATCCTTTACCAAACTTAGCTACTGATTGGGAATGGGATGGAAATAAACTTACTATGAACCTTATTGAAGGAGCAAATTGGTCAGATGGAGATCCATTTGATGCAGAAGATGTTCGTTTTTGGTGGGAAGATAACGTTCTAGATGAGAACGTTCCAACAAGAATGAATGCAACCACAATGGGAGAAGGGACTTCTTTGGAAGTACTTAGTCCAACTCAGATTAGATGGACATTCCCACAAGAGGAACCTAAATTAGTTCTTCACTCCATGGCATATATAAATGGATGCCCTGGACCATCACATTTACTTAAAGAACATCACCCTAAATATGGTGGTACGTCTTATGATGATTATGTTCAAGCATTCCCTGCTGGACGTTTACCATGGGTTAGCATGGGTGCATGGACTGCTGTTGAATATAAACAAGACGAGGTCGTAATACTTCGTCGTAATCCATACTATTGGAAAGTTGATAGTAAAGGACAACAACTTCCGTACATGAACGAGATGGTGTTCCAGTTAAAAACTTGGGGCCAAAGAACGGTTGATACCTTAGCTGGTAACGCTGATTTCTCGAATATGGAGAACGTACCTTTATACTTAGAAGCTGTTAAAGAGTCTAAGAGTGATGATGCGCAAGCACAACTATCTTTTAGTGGAAGAACCATGGGATATCAACTTGCTATGAACCAAGCAATCGGTTTCGGTGTATTGGATGATCAAATGGCAGCTATTCGAGATCTAAATAGAAATTTAGAATTTAGAAAAGCTATTAAACACGCAATTGATGGTAAAGCATTTGCAAAAGCAATGTCTAAAGGACCTTTTGTGACAGTTTATGCAGGCGGTCTTGCTAGAGATAGTGCTTTCTTTGATGCAGACGCTACTTCATTTTTCCCTTACAATCCAGCAGGTGCAAATTCTATACTTGATGGATTAGGTCTTATGGATACTGATGGTAACGGAGTTCGAAACCTTCCAAATGGAGGTGGAGATCTAGTTATTAATTTAGTTTCAAATAAAGGCAGTGATAATGAAAAGTTGATTGGTGATGGAATGGCAACAATGATGGCTGAAGTTGGTATTAAGATTAATCTTAAACCAATGGAAGATACTGAGCCAACTAGACAAGCAGGTGAATGGGATTGGTTGCTTACAAGATCTCAACAAGAAATGGCTTTCCCTAATTCGGGTTATTGGTCAGACATGGGTCCTGTAACTACGTCTTCATTTGATCCTCACCTAGGAACTGATGAACACCCTCAACAACTTCAACCATTTGAAAAAGAAATCGTAAGTATTCTTGAAGAGTGGAGAGATGGAGTTGAAGGAGCAGAGGCTCAAGCATTAATGTCTCGCTATCAGAAGCTATTTACAGAAAATGTTTATATGCCTGGTATAGTTCAATATCCAACAGCACTTTTGATAAATAAAAGAATTCAAAACTTAGCTGATGGAATGCCTGTTTTGGCTTATCAATGGGCTGAAGATACAGTTATCCGTGAACAATTCTGGGTTTATCAATATGATCAATTAGATGAACTTTTCCCTGGAAGAGTTCCTGGTATTGATTAATAAACTTCTTAGTAAGGGGCTATTTAAGCCCCTTACTTTATTAAAAAAAAATGCTTTCATTTATATTTAGAAGAATTCTTTATTCACTTCCGCTACTGTTCGTAATCAGTATTATAATTTTTTTTATTATTGAGTTACCACCTGGTGATTATGCAACATGGTACGTTAGTCAAACTAAAGCTTTAGCAAATATTACACAAGAACAAGCTTTAGAACTGACAATAATGTTGAGAGAAAAATACGGCCTTAATGAACCATTAGTAATCAGATATCTCAACTGGATTAAAAATATTGTTTTTAATTTCGATTTTGGTTTTTCCATGCACTACAACAAACCTGTTAGTGAAATGTTAGGCGATAGATTGCCTCGAACTTTAGCAATAGCATTAATTTGTCATTTTTTTGCTACAACAATTGGCGTTTTTATTGGAATTTATGCTGCAAAAAATCAAAATAAGTTAGGTGATAATGTAGCCACTATCTTCGCTTTTTTAGGAATGACCATTCCACGTTTCTTTCTAGCATTACTAATTATGTATTGGTTAGCAATTGTTTTAAATTCGGATAACACTGGATCAATGTACTCTCCGTACTACGCTGTTCAACCAATGTCTTTTGCAAAACTATGGAATGGCATACTTCATATTTGGCCAATATTTGTCATCGCAATTATCGGAGGTCTTGCGTACAATATGAGAGTAATGCGAGGAAATTTATTAGATGTAATGCGTATGCAATATATTGAAACAGCAAGAGCAAAAGGTTTGTCTGAAAATCAAACATTATACCGTCATGCTGTACCAAATGCTTTACATCCCCTTGTAATGTTCCAGGGTATTGCTTTACCATATATGCTAATGGGTGAACTAGAAGCTGCGATCGTTTTATCTATTCCAACTGCCGGACCACTTTTAGTAGAATCTATTCAAAGACAAGACACTTATACTACTGCAGCAATTTTATTTTGCTTAACAGTAATATTAATTATTGGAAATATTATTGCTGATATTTTGCTGGCAATTTTAGATCCTCGTGTAAGACAGAATTAAATATTATGGAAACAACTTCAAACTTACAAAATTCATATTTTTCACTAGTAAGAAAAAGATTTTTAAAAAACAGAGTTGGAATATTAGGCTTAATTTTTGTAGGCTTTTTAATTTTCTCTGCCGTTTTTGCAGATTTTTTATCTCCATATGATCCAGCAGCAAGAGACAGTGATAGAGTTTTTTATCCACCTCAGGGAATACATTTCTTTGATGAAGATAATAATTTTTCGTTAAGACCTTTCGCTTATGGCTTTACTGAAGGATTTGATCCTGACACATATCTTCCAATAATGGAGATTGATTATAATCAAAAAAACTATCTTTATTTTTTTACTAGAGGATGGGAATATAAGTTTCTAGGCTTAAATTTGGATCTACATTTATTTACCACAAAAGATGGGTCTAAAGTATTTTTAATTGGATCAGATGCCTATGGAAGAGATATGTTATCAAGAATTTTTAAGGGAAGTAGAGTAACGTTATTATTTGCTCTCATAGTTGTGAGTATTACAACTTTTATTGGTATTTTAGTTGGAATTAGTTCAGGTTACTTTTCAGGAAAATTTGATATAGCTTCTCAAAGAGTTACTGAACTTGCTTTAGCGTTTCCTGATTTACCTTTATATTTATCTTTAGTAGCAATTCTGCCAAGACAAATGGATCCATTTCTCATTTTTATTTTTATGGCATTTATTTTATCGTCTTTACGGTGGGCTCAACTATCAAGAGAGGTCCGAGGAAAAACCCTTTCTTTAAGAAGATTAGATTATATTAAAGCAGCTGAAGCTTTAGGCTCCAATGATCTAAGAATTATTTATAGACATCTTCTACCTAATGTAACAAGTCACGTTATAGTAAGTGTATCTTTATTAATACCTTCAGTAATATTAACAGAAAGTTTTTTTAGCTTTTTAGGTTTAGGTATTCAATCACCATTTGTTAGTTGGGGTCTTCAATTAAATTCTGCTCAAGATATGAGAACAATTGGAAGTTATCCTTGGGTTTTAAGTCCGGTCTTTGCAATCTTAATTTCAGTTTTAGGATTTAATGCTTTGGGTGATGCTTTACGCGATGCAATTGATCCTTATGCAACAACAACAAAAAAATAATGACTAATCTTGTTGAAATTGAAAATCTTCAAGTAAAGTTTAACACAGATAGTGGCGAAGTAAATGCAGTGAATGGC
>CACBDX010000039.1 GCA_902538155.1 uncultured Alphaproteobacteria bacterium | reverse complement strand
TTTATTATCTGATTTTTTTTTGGTAGGTATTAATTCATTAACATTAAATTCTTGATCTTCGCGGTAGATAACCATGACTGAAGGCTCTTTATAAGTATGGTTACCTGACTTTTTATTAATTTCTATATTCCATTTTTTTTCTAAAAATTCATTTTGTTTTCTTAATTGTTGAGCAAATTCAAGAGAAGTGTTACCTTTTAATTTAATAATATTCCAATTAATTTTTTTCTGTTTAGCTTTATTTTTTGATTTTAGGTTTGCGGCTTCAGCGTAGTGTAGATTTGAAATGACAAAAACAGTATTCTTATGTTCAACAAACCTATCGGGTAATTTTTCTAAACCCAATCTTACATCTTCAATACTTATTTCTTTTGTGCAAACTAATAAAGGTACGTTAGGCCTGGCCTCGTGGCACTGACGCATAACATTCATAAGTAAGGAACCATCACCCATACCAGCATCAAATATTTTTAAACCAGGTTTTTGCGGTTTAATTTTATTTACGTGAGGACGTATCGCATCAGCAATTTGATTTTTTTCATTTGTTGTTGTGACAAATAATAAATATTTTTGTCTGTTATCATAAAACCTGAAATTTTTTTTCATTACTAATAAAGTCCCATTGATTTAGCAGAAGTGATGAAGGCTTCTTTATTGCCAATAAAGTTTTTACCTCGTTCCCCTAAAAACGCGTCATCTACTATATTATTCCATTCATGAACAGGAACTTTTATTTCATTTAAGTTCAGAGGAACTTCCAAAGAACGCATAAACTCACTCAGATGATTTGCAGCATTCTCTAGATTATCGTTAAAAATTAATTTTAGTCTTTCCTCAGCTACACTATCAATTCCAACCATACTTTTAGTAATCATGGGTAAAGTAAATGAACAAGCAATACCATGCTGAATACCGTAATTGAGTGTCACAGGGTATGATAGATTGTGCGCAATAGCAGTTTTCGTATTGGAAAACGCTAAGCCAGCATGAACACAAGCCAATGCAATGTTTGAGCGTAATACAACATTTCTTAAATCTTTAGTGAGAAGTGGTAAATTTTCTAATACTAATTTTGATGCTTGTATTGCATGAGAAGCAGAAATTGGGTTTGCATTAATATTCCAAATACTTTCCATTGAATGAGAGAGAGCATCTAAACCTGTTGAAATGGACAAGCCTAAAGGCTTATCAACCATAATTGATGGATCGATAATTGCTTTTTCTGCATAAAGAGATTTATGCGCCAAAGATAATTTATTATTTTTTTCTTTATCCCATATTGTGGCCCAACACGTAAGCTCACTTGATGTTCCTGAAGTTGTAGGTATTGCAATAATCTTAATTGGATTTTCTACTCTTGGACTTTTCTTATTGCGAACAAAATCTGTTAGATATTCTTGTTTATCTTTAAATGCAGCAATTGCTTTAGCTGTGTCTGTAACAGAGCCACCACCTATAGCTAAAATATAATCTACCGATTCATTAATTGAAGAAAATTTATTTTGTAGCTCTAAAATATCCTTATAATCTGGATTAGGCTGAACATCCGTCATAATGGATAAAGGTGGATTTGAAGAAGATTTTAATTCATCGCTATATTTTTTAAAAATTTCTTCTGGATGAGTGATTATGATGTACTTTTTATTTTTAACAGCATCATGTACTTCTTTAAATCTATTTTCTCCAAAGATAATTTCAACAGGGTTAAAATAATTCCACATTACCTTAAATTGATTTTGCCGCTTTAGTTAAAATTGTCATTTTCTCAATTGCTTGTTCTCGGGTAAAGAAACCTAAACCACAATCTGGTGCAGCTATTAAACGGTGTTCATCGATATGTTCAAGTGAATCTTTGATACGAACTCTTACTTCTTCAACAGACTCCATTCTACTTTTTGCAATATCAATAAATCCAAAAATTACTTTTGTTTTAGTAAATTTTTCTAAAAGATTTAAATCATTATGCCTATGTGAATCTTCCAAAGATACTTCATCAATAGTTGAATCATCTACAAGTGATGCAATTCTATCATAAGCATCTAGATCAGCCTTTTTATACCCTTCTGAATCTAGTGAGTTGGGATAACCACAACAAATATGGCAAACGCGTTGCACTTCTTTAGGAATACCATGCATCATTCTTTCTAAATTTTCCATACCATATGAATGAGCTTCATCAGGCTTTCTAGCAAATACTGGTTCATCAATTTGAATATACTGACAACCTGCATCTACAAGTGCCTTGATTTCTTTATTGAGAGCTAATGCTAAATCAAAACCAAGTTTTTTTATGTCATCATAGTGGTTGTTAGCAATTGAATCTGTTATTGTCATTGGTCCAGGTAGGGTAATTTTAACTGGATTTTTTGTAAATTGTTGTGCACTCTTCCAGTCTAGATGCATACGTATTTCTTTACTTGAAATCGGTGCAACAATAGTTGGAAGATCAGCTTCGAACGCGCCTTGTCTTACTGACTTATGTGTAACTTCTTTAAAACTTACTCCATTTAAAAATCGACATTGATATAATACGTAACTTTCACGTCTGACTTCTCCATCTGTTGGAACATCAATACCCGCATTTACTTGATCAGTTATAACTTCTTTAATTGCTGCTAAAAATAATTTTTCAGCATCTGCACCTGCAGACTCTAATGCTTTTTCATATGCGCCAGGTGACCAATTTGATAATAATCCTTTTGACGCTTTTCTCTCTTCTTCTGATTTTGTCCCTAAAAACCAATCTTGAATAGGTGTTTGTTTCGGTTTTGGATAAGCACCTATTGTAGTTGTTTTAAGAGGCATCTATTTTTACTCCCATTTAAATTTAAAATAAAACAGCGGCTTTTATAAAGCCGCTGTAATAAAAAGTTAATGATAAATAATCTCAAATTACATAAGATCGTTTATTTCTTCCATCATTTCTTCTTGGAGATCACCCATATCATCAGCGTCGCCTGTAGCAATTTCTTCTGTGTAATCATAGATTACCTGTGTAACAGCTAATCCATTTTCTCCAGGATATGCAAACCAATCTGCAAGAAGTGGAAGTTGTTCAACTGCAGTAAGTTTATTAGGGTTTTTACTATAGAAATCACCTAATAATTCATTCGCTGCTTTGTTTGGTGGAACATATCCAGTTGTTTCAGCAACTAATGCAGCACCGATACCTGATGTAATGAACTTTAAGAAAGTCCATGCAGCATCAACTCTTGCTGGATCATCAGATGTAGACACTAACATTGCAGCGTTTCCACCTGCTGGTAATCTTGCTGGTGTTCCATTGTTAACTCCTGCCATTCCAGGGAATGGTGCAGTTTTTAAAACAAAGTCTGCCTTTGCAGCATTAACTGAACCCAAGCTTGAAGTAGACCAGAACATCATACCAATAGTACCTGCGTTAAACGCAGCTTGACCATCAGCAATTGAATAGTTTGGCATATTACACCCGCTCATGATTGCTTTCATTTGCTCTAACGTTGCAAGTCCTGCATCACCACCCATATTTACAGCTCCATCTTTAACCATTGGAACATTCTGAGTGTGCATTAATGCTTGGTGGAACCAGTTTCCTGTGATGTTCCAACCAAAGTATAGAGTTCCTTTACCTGCTGCTTCCAATTTATTACATGCTGCAATAACTTCGTCCCAGTTAGTTGGAATACTATTTACACCTGCTTCAGCTAATAAATCCATGTTATAATATCCAACTGGCGTTGATACAGAAAATGGTAATCCATAAACTTCACCACCAAATGTTGAAAGACTTAACATAGCAGAATGGTAACCATCTTTTTCAAAAGCAGCTTCTTTTGCAATAAATGGCTCTAAAGACTTAGCAATACCTTTGTCAACTAGAGGTGCTTGTCTGTTAAGACCTTGCATTGTTACATCTGGTAAATTACCTGAAGTAGACTCTCTGAAGATTGTTGCAGTTGCATCCTCATAGTTTTCATAAGTTGCTCTAAATTTAACTTGAATATCTGGATGTGCTTTTTCAAACTCTGGCATAATAGCTTGGAAAGTTACATCGAATAATCCTGAATAAGGATAAGCTACTTCTATTTCAATAGACTTAGCTGAATTAACAGAACCATAAAAACCAAAAGCTAATACGGCTGCAAATCCTGTAATTAATTTTTTCATTTAATCCCTCCGATTCAAATATGATAATTAATCTAAGACTTAGCCTCAAATGGTTAAAATTTTATTACGAAAATATTACTAAAAAATAAGCTTATTTTTCCACAGCATTAAGAAAAATTAGAGAAAAACTGGTTTATTTACCAAGGTAGCGAAAAGGTTTTTACATTAGTAAAACTTTTCATTGCTTCAATTACACCTTCTTTATAACCAAGACCTGAATCTTTAATTCCTCCAAAAGGAGACATTTCAATTCTGTAACCTGGAACCTCCCAAATATTTACTGTACCAACATTTAAACCTTGAATATATTTTTTTGCTCGCATGAAATTATTTGTACATACACCAGAAGATAATCCGAATGCGGTTGAATTAGATATTTTCATTACAGCTTCATCGTCATTAGGCACACGAATGATTGGGATAACTGGACCAAATGTTTCTTCTAAAACTAATTCACTTTTAGGATCAACATGATCTACAACTATTGGAGGTAACAAAGCACCCTTTCTTCCAGGGTGATATAAAATTTTTGCGCCGTCTTCTTCAGCCATAGAAACTCTTTTATCAAAAAGTTCTGCCGCTTGAGCATTAACGACTGTACCTAAGTCTGTTTCCATATTCATAGGATCACCAAATTTAATTTTCTTAGCACGCTCAAGAGCCATTTCAACAAATTCATCTGCAATAGATTCTTGAACCAGTATTCTTTTAACAGCTGTACAACGTTGACCAGAATTTTTTGTTGCTCCCGTAACAGCTAGCTCAACAGCTTTTTTAAGATCATCACCATCTAAGTCATTTAAAACAATTAATGGATCATTACCACCTAGCTCCAGAACTGTTCTTTTGTATCCAGCTTGTTCAGCAATTAATTTTCCTACACCTACACTGCCTGTAAAAGTAATGAGTTCAATATTTGGATTCTTGATCATTTCTGATCCGATATCTTGAGGCCATCCAGTTACAACTGAAAACATTTCTGGTGGCAAACCTGCTTCATATAAAACATCAGCGAGTACCATTGCTGTTAAAGGTGTTAATTCTGTCTGCTTACATACTGTACAATTATTAGTTGCAATTGAAGGAGCAATTTTATGCGCTACCATATTCAAAGGGTGATTAAATGGAGTGATTGCTGAAATTGCCGTTAAAGGTTCTCTTATGGTAAATATTTTTCTCGCTTTTCCATGCGGAGTTAAATCACAAGAAAATATTTCTCCATCATCAAGAATACAAAGTTGAGCCGTTAAAGAAAAGACGTCAAAAGCTCTTCCTACTTCGTATAGAGAATCTTGTTTTGAAATACCAAGTTCTAAAGTAATAATATCAGAAATTTCTTCTTTTCTTTTAACAAGTACTTCTGCAGCAGTTTGAAGAATTTTTTGTCTCTCGTATCTTGTAAGTTTAGGTTGGTAATTTGCAGCAATATCTAAAGCCTTTCTTGCATGCTCTGCAGTACCGGCTGGAACCGTTCCGATTACTTCACCTGTAAAAGGGTACTCAACATTTATTGTTTTATCTGAAGTAACTTTTTCTCCAGCAATACGCATTGCTTCATTAATCATTTTTTTGTGCATCATAGGGCTCCATTTATTGCATAATAAAATGCATCATAGTTATATAATTGTTTGCTAGTATCTAAGTTTTGTAATTTTAAATTTGATATGAATGGAACTTCTCTTTCATGGAGTCCTCCATGAGAACGTAAAGGTTCATTTAATCCAGAAAGATTGTGTTTATCTTCCGATGAGCCAATAGTCATAAATTCTGAAGACATACATATAATATCCCC
>CACBDX010000038.1 GCA_902538155.1 uncultured Alphaproteobacteria bacterium | reverse complement strand
ATTTACATTATAAATTTTTTCTTCAACTAAAGGATTTCCATTTTCATTTAAAATTTCATTATCTGATATTTTAATATTACTATATTTTTCTATATTACTTTTTCTTGCTAAATAATTTTTACCCTTAGTGTGTATACCAGCAACCCATCTCCATGATAAAGTATTAGAAGCTGGATCACCATCTAATAAATGTTGCATAAAAAAATCGGCTCCAAGTTGCCAAGGTAATTTAAGAGTAAAAATCCAAATTGAGGCGAACCACATTCTTACATGATTATGTAAGTACCCATCTTCTTTGAGAGTATTAATCCAATTATTAAAAAATGAGAGATTTGTATTTCCAGAAATTGCATTTAAATAAAATTTTTTATTACCAAATTCTTCAATTAATTTATTTCTATCTTCTAAGTAATCAGAATAAACGGATGGTCTATGTTCAAGCCATCCTTTCCAATAAGTTCTCCAATAAATTTCTTGGATGAATTTTTCACAATCTCTAGGTTCATATTTTTCTAAAACTTTTTTAGAACTTGTTCTTCAGATATTAATCTATATCTAATGAAGGGAGATAATAAGGATGTAGTTTTATTATTAGATCTGTCTTCACTATAATTTCTGTTTGTTTCATAATATTTTCCTGTTTTAGGCAAATAAGATAAAAGTTGCTCTTCAGCAAAGCTGATATTAGATTTAAACATTTGAGTATTATTTAATCGTCAGATAATTTTTTAGAGCGTCTATTAAGTATTTCCATGTGACGCACTCTTAAAACAACAATAGCAATTGCTATAATTAAAATTGCTATTGACTCATAAACATAGGCTGAAGGGTCCACATCTTTTCTTTGCATAATTATCATTCTTGCAAGAGCTGTCATTGCTATGAATAAAGGATAACTCATTCTTATAACTTTAGATATCCAGTATTCTTTAATCATGCCAATTATTTCAATGTAAATGAATAATAAAAGAATATCTGCTAATGTTACTCTATAAACCGCAATCATTCCTTGCACTTCCATTCCAATGGCTATGATAGTACAAACAATAAGTACGGACAGTACTATTTTCTCTAATAATTCAAAATATGTATTCATTTAATTCTCTCTATTTTATTTAGTTGATTCTTGTTTTTGTAAAATAGAATTAGGGCAAAAACTTCATATAAAAACCATGAAACTTGATAAATTACGGGTTTTCTTATTATTTTAGCCAAAAAACTATATCGTGGAATTTCTAACCACATTTCAATAAATGCATCAACTCCACTATAAACTTTATTATTTTTGACTGTATGCAAACGTCTTAACAATTCCTTGGCGTCTTTATTCGTATCTTTTTTTGATTTTTTTTCAGTACTTATATCTATCCATTCAAGATTATTTTCTAGTTTTTTGTAATGATTTATTTCAAATCTACAAATGCTGCATGAATTATTAAAATAAACTTTAGTAGCCATAAAAGAAAAATAATTTAAATAAATTGAAATTCAATATCTTCTAATTGCTCAAATCGAGCTTTTATATGATTACCAGGGTAAATTTTTGATGGTTTTGTACATGAACCAGAAGAAATAAATTGACCTTTAAGTAATGTCTCACCTTTTTTTGCAAGATTATTAATTAACCATAAAGCAGCATTTAAAGGATTATTTAAAACATTTTTAGTATTTCCTGAGTCCATTATTTTGTTATCTATATATAAAGTAACTTCAAGATCATTGAGATTGACATCATTAATATTATATATTTTTTCATTACGTAACCAAAATTCAGATGCTCCATTTGTCGAGATAACATTTCTTGCGCCAATTTCCGGTAAAGGTTTTGCAAATCTAAAATCGTTAATTTCAATTGAGCATACTAATCCATCTAATAATAAATCTATATCGTCTATAGAGTAGGGCGCCTTTGAGATATCTATATCTTCTTTAATTCTAAAACTTATCTCTGGTTCAGCATATGGTTCAAAAAAATTTTTAGAATGTAATTTTTTTGAATTAATTAAACTGTATCTACTGTATAAATTTCCATAAAAAGGTTCGTTCATATTTAAAACCTCTTGTGCTGTGAGAGATGTAGCACCAATTTTTTTCCCAATACAAGTATTATCTTTCAGTTCTAAGTATCTAAGTTTTAAATTATCTTGAATTGCATAAGCATCATCAATTGTTTGAGGTTCTAGTTTCTTTAAAGAACTTAAACCAGTTTTATTTAATCTATGTTCAAATAAAATTTTTGAAGCTTCTTGAATATCTTCTTTATTCATACTTTAATTGCGTACTTATTAATTTCTTCATATATGTCTAAACATTCTTTATAAATATTTTCATAAGTTTTAGGTACAATATATTCTTTAGTATTTTTGGTGTTAAAAGTGGTAGAGGAAATTACATCTTGATACCAAACTTTAGACCAAATGCCATCGGTATCTCTATAACCTTTTGGCCAATTAAGCATGTTTTGATCAAAATCTAAATTTAATTTTTGACACAAAATCTTTAAATACTTTTCAGGATTTTCTAATAAATAATCAGAGTTTATTATTATAGGATCTTTTGAATTTAATTTTTTAAAAATTTCATAAAGTTTTTTAAAACCTACATCTTGAATTGATTGTAAAGTATTTTTTTTTAAATATGAGACAATTACTTTAGCAGGATCACGAATTAAAAAGCAATTTATACCTTTATCAATCCAATCTAACCGTGTTTCATCTAAAATATGATGAGTCATATGTTTTTGATAAAATATTTCATATTTATCATCATCTGTGGTTATTAACTTAATCACCTCATCTTCATTTGTATAATAGTGATTTATAATTTTTTCTTTCATTGGATGATTTAAGTTAGTTTTTTTTAAATAATATGCATAAAAAGGTTCATCATAAACCTTTGTGTCCTTTCTATTTTCAAAGGATCGCATCAATGCAGTACTAATATTTCTAGGTCCAGACCAAACAAATAAATTAATCATTTAAAATAAGTTATTATAAAAATTAGTTAATTCTTTAGTAATAGGATTTTTCTTTAATGAGTATTTTTTCTTATTTATCTGATTTACCGGAACAATTCCTGCAAAAGATCCAGTACAAAATGCTTCATCTGCATTTAAAACTTCTTTTAATTTAAAATTCTTTTCTTTTACTTTTATTTTATTTTTTTTACATAGATCTATAATTTTCTGTCTTGTAATCCCTGTAACACAATATTTCCCTGTTGAGGTAAAAACAGTATTGTTTTTTACAAAGAAGAAATGCGTACTATTATTTGTAGCGACATTTCCGTTAATATCAAACATTAGTGCTTCATCAGCATTCTTTTTATTAGCTTCAATACATGCAAGTATACAATTTAATTTACTAAGAGAATTTATTTGTGGATTTTGAACATTAATTGGCCCCCTAATAGTTTTTACTGTAACCAATTTTAATCCTTTCTTATATGCTTTAATATCTGGTTTTTTATACTCAGGGATTATGATTATGGTTGGTTTGGATATTGTAACTTTAGGTGATTGATAGGGTGTTGATTTAATACCTCTAGAAACAATTATTCTTAAATGAACATCTGTTTTCATTTTATTTATTTGGATAGTCTTTATTAGTGCTTCTGAAAGTTTTTTACGGGTTAAATGTATTTTTAAGTCAATAAGCTTTGCATCTTTGTATAGCCTATCTAGATGTTCTTTTAGAAAGATGAAATTATCATTATGGTATCTTAAAGAATCCCAGATACCATCCCCAAGCATTGTAGAGGAATCAAAAACTGATATTTTGGCATCTTTTCTTTTATAAAATTTTCCGTTTATATAAATTTTAATATTTTTATTTCTTTTATCATCTACAAAATCATGACTTGAAACCATTATTTTTATTATCTTAATACTTTGTCAATATCTAGTTAATTAATCTCTATTAGTCTTATAAATAAATTGAGTGACTTATAAATAAATTAATATAACCAATAAAAATTATCATCTATGCTTAATAAAAATTTTATTATTATCTGTCTTTCTTCTACGATTGCAGCATTCCCTCCAATGGCAGTTGTTTTACTTGGTGGAATAATTACATCAAAAATTATGATGATAGACTCATTAGCTACTGTACCCATGACACTTATGGTTATTGGCATAGCAATTACTGCGCCTTTTGCATCTAGATTTATGAGTATATTAGGCAGGCAGAAAGGTTTTTTATTTTCATCATTATTAAGTTCTTTAGCACTTATTTTATGTTCATTTGCAATTTATTTTGAAAATTTTTATATTTTTGCAATTGGAAATTTTTTAATAGGTAGTTCTCAAGCATTTATTCATTTGTATAGGTTTGCTGCGTCAGAGTCAGTATCAAAGGAATATATTCCACGGTCTATTTCGATCGTATTATTGCTAGGAATTGTTTCAGCATTATTATCTTCTAATTTTGCTGATTATTTCAAAGACTTTTTTCCAAACTCTTTATTTTTAGGAAGTTATATTTTTTTATCTTTCACTGCAATTATACCTTTTTTCATTCTTTTATTTTATGAAGATACAAAAATAACTTATTCACAAAGTAATTTCAAAGTTGATACAATAATTAAATTATTAAAAAATATTAAAATACTTCAGTCAATAGTAAGTGCTGGTTTTGGTTATTTCTGTATGTCACTTACTATGACCAGCGCACCTCTGCATATGCATCTTGTTAAAAAAATTTCATTATTTGAAACAAGCATTGCTATTCAATTACATGTTGTTGGAATGTTTCTTCCATCTTTAATTTCTGGAGATCTTGTTAAACGATTTGGAAGTACTAAAATAATTTATGTTGGAGTAATCATTGGTTTTTTTAGTATCTTTGTGAATACAATGTTTGACCATTATTATACCTATGTAATTGGTTTAATAAGTTTAGGGATAATGTGGAATCTTTTGTTTATTTCTGGTTCAAGCTTATTGGTAATTTCATACGAGGAAAAGGATAAATTTACTGCCCAAGGATTAAATGATTTTATTGTTTTTTCTACACAGGGTATTGGAGCTCTATCTGCAGGTTTTTTATTATATTATTCAAATTGGACTATTCTCAATCTTATTTGTATACCTTTTTTATTAATGGTTATTTTTGTTTCATTTTTATCATCTAAAAATAAGAGTATTTAAAAAATCTTTTAAAAATAAATATTTAAATTATAGTTATTTTTGTGAGTAAAATTTTATTTATTGGAGCTGGGTATATGGGTTACGGGATGGTAAAAAACCTTCTTAAAAAACATGAGGTAAATATTATTGCTCACAAAAATAGAAAACCAATTGAAAAGTTAAAAAAAATTGGAGCAAAAGAAATTAAATCATATCAAGAACTAAAAAATTATCCAGTTGATTGTATAATGTTGTGTGTTACCAACACGCCTATTGCAATTAAAGTTGCAAATAAAATTATAAAATATTTAAATAATAAAATGCTTATAATTGATCTTACAACTCATAATAAAAAGGGAGCGATCCAAATGGATAAAATATTTAAAACAAAAAAAATTAGTTATAATTTTTGTGGCGTGATGGGCGGGCCCGTCCAGTCAGAGCAAGCTTGCCTTGGTGGAATTTATGGAGGGACTAAAAAAGATTTTTTAAAGTGTAAAAAATACTTAAGTTGTTTTTGTAAATCAGTATTTAATTTTGGAAATGTTTCTAAAGCTTCTTCTGCAAAATTATTATCTAATTTTTTATCATTAATAACTACAACAAGTGTTATTGAGTTTTTTAAATCTGCAAAAAAGTTAGATATTAATATTAAATTGTTATGCGATGTCGCAAGATTAGGCTCTGGTAATTCAGGTGCTTTAGATAGAATAGCAGATAAAGCAATAAAGGGAGATTACAAAGGATATGTTTTTTCGGTAGATAATACTTTTAAGGATTTAAATTATATTAATGATCTTCTTAAAGATTTACCAAATGCCAATAAACTTTCTAAACT
>CACBDX010000037.1 GCA_902538155.1 uncultured Alphaproteobacteria bacterium | reverse complement strand
ATTACCTATAACACCAAAACAAATTGCTGATGCTTCAATTGAAGCTGCCAAAGCGGGTGCAGCAATAGCCCATGTACATGTAAGAGAACCTGATGGCAAACCTTCTAGGAATTTAAGTTATTATAAAGAGGTGGCAGATAGAATTCGCTCCTCAGAAACTGATGTAGTTTTAAATTTTACTACAGGTATGGGTGGTGATTTTGAAGTGGGAACAGGTAAAGATCCTTTAAATCCAGTGGGAGCAAATACAGATATGATCGATGCATTAAGCAGATTAGAACATGTTGAAGAGTTATTGCCTGAAATTTGTACTTTAGACTGCGGCTCACTAAATTTTGGTGACTCAAACATGACTTTTATTCATACACCGATACAACTAAGAACTGCAGCAAAAAAAATGCAGGAGCTTGGAGTGAAACCAGAAATGGAAGCTTTTGAAATGGGTCATTTATGGTTTGCTAACCAACTTTATAAAGAAGGTTTAATTGATGGCCCTCCTTTTTATCAAATATGCCTTGGCATACCTTGGGGATCACCTGCAACAACGAGCGCAATGAAAGCTATGGCTGAAATGGTACCTTCTGAAGGTGTTTGGTCTGGATTTGGAATAGGAAGATCACAAATGCCTATGGCTGCACAGGCAGTTATTTTGGGAGGAAATGTTCGTGTGGGACTCGAAGACAATCTTTATTTAAAAAAAGGAGTTTTTGCATCAAATGCACAGTTGGTTGAAAAGGCAAGATGTATTGTTGAAGATATGGGGGCTTCTATTTTATCCCCTCAACAGACTAGAGAGAAATTAAAACTAAAAAAACATTTTTAATTTGAAAAATATTGCTGTCATTGGAACTGGTGTAATTGGTACCGGCTGGATACTTAGATTTCTCGCTAATGGTATAAGAGTCAAAGCATTTGATAAAAATTCTCAGCAATTACATTTTCTAAAAGAAGAAATAACAAGAACAAACTTAATTATAAAAAAATTATATAATATAAAAATCAATTTCAAAAATTTGGAAATCGTAGACAGTATTGAAGAAGCAGTAAAAAATGCAGATTTAATTCAGGAAAATGTACCCGAACGATTAACTTTAAAAAAAGATGTTATAAAAAATATAAGTAAATATTCACCCTCAAATTCAATAATTGCTTCAAGTTCATCTGGTTTACTTCCATCAGATTTACAATCAAAATGTATTAATCCAAAAAGGTTAATCATAGCTCATCCATTTAACCCTGTATATATTCTCCCATTGCTTGAAATTGTAAAAGGTAAAAAAACTACAAATTTATATCTTAATAAAGCAAAAAAATTTTATCAAAAAATTAAAATGAAAACATTATTAGTAGAAAAAGAATTACCGGGCTTTTTATCTGATAGATTGCAAGAAGCTTTGTGGAGAGAGGGTTTACATATTATAAATGATGGATATGCTTCAACAAAAGATTTAGATGAAGCAATAACTTATGGTCCTGGTATGAGATGGGCTCTAATGGGAACTTTTTTGACATTTCACTTAGCGGGAGGAGAAATGGGTATGAAACATATGCTAGATCAGTTTGGACCAGCATTGCAGCTTCCATGGACTAGACTCAAATCTCCAAAACTAACAAAAAAACTTAAAGAAAAAATCATTAAAGGCACAAAAAAACAATCAAAGAATCATTCTATAAAAGATTTAAGTAACATAAGAGATAATTTCTTAATAGATTTGCTAGAATTAAAGAAAAAATATAAATTATAATTATGACAATAATCTCTAAATATGTAGCTTTAAAAAATTATATACCAACTGGATTACCTAAAGAAGAAGATTTTGAAATTAAATCTAAAACTTTAGAATTAGATGAAACAAATAATATTCATGTTCTTAATTCATGGATATCTGTTGATCCGTATATGAGAGCAAGGATGACAGAACGTAAAAATTATAAACCACCCTTTTTACTAGGTGGGGAGATGGAAGGTTATGCAATTGGGTCAGTCCAAAAATCAAAAGATTCACAATTTAAAGAAGGAGATGTTGTTTTCAGTAATTTTGGAATGAGAGATAACTTCGTTTGCAAAGGTGGTGATTTAAAAAAAATAAAAAATTCCAATCTTCCATTGCAAACTTATCTTGGGCCTTTAGGAATGACAGGACAAACTGCATATATTGGTCTTTTTAATCATGGGAATATACAAAAAGGACAAAGTATTCTTGTATCTTCAGCAGGTGGGAGTGTTGGTTCAACAGTTTGTCAAATTGCAAAAAATTTAGGATGCAAAGTATATGCTAGTACTGGATCAGATGAAAAAGTTGATTGGTTAAAAAATGAATTAAATGTTGATGTAGCATTTAATTATAAAAAAATTGATAACCTTGTTGTTCACTTAAAAGAAATTTGTCCTGAAGGATTTGACTTATACTTTGATAATGTAGGAGGTGATTTTTTAGAGTCTGCAATTTTTCGAATGAAAAATTTTGGAAGAATTATTATTTGTGGAAGGATATCTCAAATGAATTCAACTTCTGCACCTGCTGGACTAAAAAATATGGCTCACGTATTAGTAAAAAGATTAACTATAAAAGGTTTTTTAATTTTTGATCATGAAAATGATAACGAGCCTTTTGAAACTGATATGCGAAATTGGCTTTCAGAAGGAAAAATAAAATTTAAAGAAACAATTTATGAAAATATAGAAAATGCTCCTAAAGCATTTATAGATCTACTTAATGGTAAAAATTTAGGTAAAATGTTAGTCAAAATTTAACTAAATTGTAACATAGGGCGACGTGCCCCTGTATTTTATATCTAATTTAAGCTCTTTATCAATTGGAGGAAAAGCTCTTTGCTGACATTCCACTCTAGGGCATATCCTGCAAGAAACTCCAATTGGCATTTGTAATTTTTTATTATTTAGATCAATTCCTTCAGAATAAATTAGATCTTTAGCGTATTTCATATCACAACCTAGACCAATCGAAACAAAACTTTTAGGCATTCCATGTTTTTCAATTCCTTTCTCAAAAGCTCTTGCGATACAAAAATATACTCGCCCATCAGGCATCTTTGATATTTGAGGATGAATTTTTCCAGGATTTAAAAATGCAGTATACACATTCCATCTAGGACAAGAACCTCCATGTCTTGGTATATGAATACCAGATAAAGAAAAACGCTTTGAGACATTTCCAGCAATATCTGTTTTTAAAAAATGAAATGGTACTCCTTCGTTTCCAGGTCTTTGAAGATTAGTTAATCTATGTGTAACTTGTTCAAAACTACAAGCATAATGATGCATCAAAATTTCCACATCATATTTATGTAATTTAGCACTCTTTAAAAAATCGTTATAAGGCATCATAAAAGCAGCAGCGTAGTAATTTAATAAAGATAGTTTAAGCAAAGGCTCTACTTCTTCTGACTCAACATTATTATCTTTAATAACTTTATTGATTACATCATTAGCCTCTAAATAAGCAACTTGTGATGCTAAATGAAAGTTTCTTGATGTGTAAGTTAACATTTCAGAAAGATAAAAAATCTTTGAATTTTCATCAAATCTTTTTACTATTTTTTCATCTTCGTTTATGGTTACAATTTTAACTTCAATTCCATGTTTTTCTTTGAGGTAAAGTGATAATTTAGATCCAGAACCAATGTTAGGTCCAGTTTCAAGACCTATTTCTTTTCTTAGATTTTCAGAACTTACTTCTAAATCATGAAAGTAATTTTTATTTTCTTGAAGAATATCTGAAACAATTTCAACAGGTAGTCTTGTTGGTTTTTCTATTTGATTTGCATTAACATCCATCGTTTCAAGTCGATTTTGCATATCTTCTTTAAAGCTTTTAAAAGAATCATTTATTGTCAGTAATGCTTTAGCTATGTTAGGATTTGAACCAATAAAGTCACTTGTGTCGTGATTGGTTATCTTTAAATCATCAAAAATTTCATTGCTTAAAACATCCATAACGTCTGAAAGAAGTCGTTTGCTAGATTCTGTTGAGAAGTCTTTAATTGATAAATCTAATTTATCAGCTGCTTTAATTAGTAAGGAAAGCGGTATTTTTCTTTTTCCACTTTCAATTAAATTTAAATAACTAGGAGATATTCCAATAGTTTTTGATAATTCAGCTTGTGAAAAACCTTTGCTTATCCTTTGTTTTTTTAACCTTGGACCAAAATTTATGTCAGATTCAATATTCATTTACAAAATTTACAAAAATTAAAAATTTTAAGTAATTTTCTTTACATTAAAAATAAGAAAAACTCTAGTTTTTTTTTATAATATTATGTATTTGTAAAATCTGTAAATATGAATAGTAAATTAACAGAAAACATTAATAACCAAAAAGAAAGCCTAGAGCAGAGTTCTATTGAGAAGAAGGTTCTTGAAGGATCTATAGACTCAAATTATGACCTTAATCTTGCTGATGGTATCGAAGCATACTACAGCGAAAGATACGGTTGGACTCTTAGAAGAAAAACTATCTAATTATATTAGATTTTAATTCTCTAACTAACGGTACTATTTATTTGGTCGTAGGCTTTTTCAGCAATCATAATAGTCGTTGCATTTAAATTAGCACTAACAATATCTGGCATTACAGAAGCATCAATAACTCTTAAATTTTGAATTCCATGAACCCTTAAGTTTTGGTCTACAACTGAAGTTTTGTCCTCACCCATTTTATTTGTGCATGACGGATGATACGCAGATTCAGATGTATTTTTAATAACTTCATCTAACTCATTTTGATTAGATACATTTTTCCCAGGCCTAATTTCAGTGCCAACATATTCTTTTAGTGCTTTTTGAGATAATATTTTTTTAGCAATTCCCACACCTTCTCTCATTTGTTTTAAATCGTCTTCATGCTTAAGATAATTAAATTGTATTTTAGGATCATCTTTATAGTTATTTGTTTTAATTTTAACAAACCCCCTGCTTTTTGGTCTATTTGGACAAACATGAAATTGAAAAGCTTCAAAATTAGGATTTTCTAAACCATGATTAATAACTAAGTATGGAAAAAAATGAAATTGTAAGTTTGGATGATTATATGATTTATCAGATCTAACAAACCCTCCTAACTCTAAGTGTGAGTTTGCTAACCTACCTTTTTTAAACAAAAACCATTTTGATCCTTCAATTGCTTGATAGAGAAAATTTGTTGCTAAAGAATGTAATGTTTCATTTTTTTTTGATTTATATTGAATATACATCTCTAAATGATCTTGTAAATTTTCTCCCACCCCAACTAAATTATTAATTACTTCTATTCCCAAGCTTTTAAGATATGTTGAATTACCTATTCCGGATAATTGAAGAATTTTAGGAGAATTAATTGAACCTGCACAAAGTATAACTTCTTTATTTGCTTTATATTTATTTGTTAAGTTTTTTTTAATTGTTTCAACACCAATCGCAGTTTTATTTTTAAAAAGAATTTTTTTCACATCAATATTATTTATTATTCTAAGATTTTTTCTATTTTGTATTGGTTCTAAGTATGCCTTAGCAACACTTTGTCTGACACCGTTGTTTATTGTTACATCAAAAGTTCCAAAACCTTCATTATCAATATTATTAGAGTCATTAAATATTTTATATCCAGCTTCTTGTGCAGCTTCTAAAACTTTTTTGAATAAAGGATATTTTTTATCTATGTTTGACTTATTTACTTTTAATGGTCCCTCTTTACCTCTTTCATTGCTATTATGAGACCAAGTTTCTAATTTTTTAAAAAAAGGTAAAACTTTTTCATATGACCAATTAGTTAAACCACTTGAAGACCATCTGTCAAAATCCTCTTTATGACCTCTAGCAAAAACCATTCCATTATGAGAAGAGCATCCTCCGATCATTTTACCTCTTGGACAATATAAAGATCTATTATTTAGAAACGGTTCAGGCTCAGTATAATATTTCCAATTATATTTTGGGTCATGCATTGCATAAAGAAGTGCGCTTGGCATATCAACTTTCCAGGTTTTACTAGATGGACCAGCTTCTAATAAAATTACGGAATTCTTTGATTGTGAAGACAATCTGTTAGCTAGAACACAACCTGCTGACCCTGCTCCAACAATGATGTAGTCAGCGTTGTTATCCACTAATTCATTCTTTCAGTATTTCCATCAACAGTCATGATTTGACCAGATACATTTTCTGATGCATCACTTAACAAAAATAAAGCCATTGATGCAATATCTTCTTTTTCTACAAATGTTTTTAATGAAACCATTGACTCTAGTTCTTTTCTTACTTTATTTCTTGTTGATTTAATTAATTTAGCTTTTGCATTTATTACTCTGTCCATTCTATCACCATTCACTGAACCTGGACAAATTGCATTTACTCGTATTTTAAATTTTCCTAATTCAACAGCTAATGTTTTAGTTAATCCAATTATTGCCCATTTACTAGATGTGTAAGGAGATCTTTGAGCATAACCAAACAAACCAGCAGTTGAAGATAAATTGATAATTGATGCTTTTTTAGACTTTTTTAAGAATGGTATAGCAAATTTAGTAAAGTAAAAATGTGAACTAAGATTTGTTTTGATTGTTTGATCCCATTCATCAATTGAAATATTTTGAAGATACTTTGTAGGCCCTGCAATACCAATATTATTTATTAATCCATCTATTTTTTTTAAGT
>CACBDX010000036.1 GCA_902538155.1 uncultured Alphaproteobacteria bacterium | reverse complement strand
CCAAAAAGTATTTTATCTCCTTTTTTGACGTCTAAAGGTACTAGTTTTCCTGTTTCATCTCTTGCTCCAGAACCAACTTCTAATACTTCACCTTCCATCGGTTTTTCTTGAGCAGTGTCAGGGATAATTATTCCCCCTGCTGTTTTTTGATCAGAGTCTACTCTTTTAACTAAGACTCTATCATGTAAAGGTCTAAAATTCATATTTCCTCTTTTGTTAACTAATTGAAATTAATACATTTTTTTATTAGCACTCTCATTATGAGAGTGCTAGTTATTTAAGCATTATTGAAGTCTATTCAAGAACAAACCAAAAAAAAATATAAATTTATTAAAGTTATGATATTTCTTGAAAATGGTCTTTTTCACAGTTTTTTTTCGAACTTTTGGATTTCTTACTGCTCTATTAGCTTTTTTTATGATTATCAGCTTATTACTAAATCTAACAAATAATTTGCAAAGGTCTGAGTTTACAATGACTGAGGGAGATCAAAACTCAGAAAATATCATTGGAGTAATAAATTTAAACGGTCCAATTTTTAATAATTCCAGCAATGTATTAGAAAACAATTTTTATGATTACATTGATCCCGAACACATCAGGTTGTATTTAGAAGAATTAAAAAAACTAAATATTAAAATTTTACTCATAAAGATCAATTCACCTGGAGGTACAGTAACTGCTACATCTCAATTAGAAAATATTTTTAAAAATTTTAAAAAAGAATCAAAAGTAAAAATATATTTTTTTACAAATGAAATTTTAGCATCTGGAGGATATTGGATTTCTACTACTGCTGACGGAATTTTTGCATCTTATGGCTCAACTGTAGGGAGTATTGGAGTTGGTGGACCAAGCTGGTATTATTACAATACACCGTTGAGTGTGTCCTCAGGTTTACTTGGACAAACGATAGAAACTGAAAAAGGAATTGAAGTTTTCAATCAAAATGCAGGTCAAAGTAAAGATTTATTTAATCCTTTTAGAAAACCTAAAGACCAAGAGATCTTGCATTTACAGAAAATTGTAGATGAAATATATGAAGATTTTATAACAAAAGTTTCTAAAAATCGTAATATTGAGATAAAAACTATAAGAAATAATATTGGAGCATTAATTTACAGTAGTACGCAAGCAAAAGAAAAATTTTTGATTGATGATGTAGTTACTTACAGCTCATTAATTAAATATATAATCAAAAAAAACAATTATGATGATTATAAAATTTATGAAAATATTACTAAAAAGAGTTTATTAGGAAATTTTTTTGCAAGTTATAAAAATAAAAATGCGGCTAAATTTAATATTTGTAACAGATTTAAGATGAGTATTAATGTAATAACTCCGCTATTTCTAAAAGAATGTTAATTAAACAATTTCTTTCAAATCTTTAATTTTAACAAGTAAGTTTTTATAATAATTACTTTGGTCTAGTACATTTGGGTGTATATATTTTTTTGCTAACTCAGAATGAGTTTCGACATCAACCGTATCAGATGTAATTTTGTGATGTTTGAGTTTATTAATGGAAGATAAATTTACATATCTATCATTAAATATTTTTTCGTTTTCTCTAAAAGATGGAGTAATTTCAAAAATTTCTGTTCCTGGTTTACAAAATGTTATGTTTGCTAAATTAGATCCGTGAGGAGCTATAATTTTATCAGCATTTGAAAAAATTTCTATTTGCTCGTCTATTTCATATAATTGTGGATTAATAACCTTGTAACCTTTTTCTCTTAGCAAAGTGACTGCATCACTTTCATTAATAAGTTTCCTGTAATTAGAGTCCTGTCTAGTTACATAAATTTTTTTGCTACTATCTAATTTAATTTTTGGATTCAAAAATTCTTTTAAAATTTTAATGGAGTCATTTAGATTTATAAATTGTGGGAATTCTGATTTATTAAAAAAGTAAAAATCATCATCTAAGAAAACGAAATTAAATTCTACATTGAGAGCTTTTAATATACCTTCTATAAATTTTCTGTACTTATTTGAGGAATTTCTATGAATAGCGATCTTAATATTTTTTTTGTTAATAAAAAAAATTCTCGGAAGAAATTCTAATAAATTTGAATAATAATTATTTCCTGCATTTGATCCAAGGACAAATATATTATCAAAGCTTTTTAATTTATTTTTATTATTAGAAAAGTTTTCAAAGAATTTTTGCTTATAAAAATGTCCTACACTACTGAATGTTCTCAAATACAAAGATGAAAATGTTTCATTTTTTTTTGTAATAGGAAAATAATGGAATGAATCAGAAAAAAAATCACCTTGTAAAATATTACAATTAAGATTTAGTTTATTAAATTTAGCGTTAATAAATAGATCGGATAGATACTTATCACCTTTAATCTTATCTAAATTAACGTCAATTATCATACTATATTATCTACCTAATATATTTAATTTATTTTGTAAAAAATATTTTATTTATTTGGCGCGCCTGAGAAGAGTCGAACTCCTAACCTTATGATCCGTAGTCATACGCTCTATCCAATTGAGCTACAGGCGCTGATAATATTATACACTTTATATAAATCGTATGCTACTTTATAAAAATATTAACATGAAATTCAAAATAGTATTCATTTCAATGATAATTTTTTGTCAAGTAAGCAATGCAAATGTTGGTAAAGAAACTGGTCTAGAAATACCTAGATATGTATCTTTAAAATCTGATGATGCAAATATTCGAGTTGGTCCAAGTAAGAATTATCCTATAGAAATTAAATACGTAAAAAGAAATTATCCATTAAAGGTATTAGAAGAGTATGAAGAATGGAGAAAAGTAGAGGACTTTAATAACAATATTGGATGGATTCACAAAAGTTTAATATCCGGAATTAGAACAGGCATTGTTTTATCAAATGATAGTAAAAATATAAAATTATTTAATACTTTAGGTGGTAGTGTTATCGGGGAAATAGGAATGGGGAATATTGTTTTTTTAGAAAAATGTAAAATTGATTGGTGTTTAGTTTCATCAGAGAATTTAAAAGGATGGATGGATAAAAAATATATTTGGGGTGTTAAAGAAAAAGAAATAATTAAAATAAGCATTTTCCAAAGATTAGAAGATTTATATTGGAAGAGTGTTAATTCTCTAAAAAAAATTCAAAAAAGAATTTAAAATTAAATTGGGCGGTAGGATTCGAACCTACGAATGCCGACTCCAAAAACCGATCCCTTACCGCTTGACGACGAAAAAATCCCAGAAAATGTAGAAGAAATTAATAATTGTTATTCTTATCATAAAAGTGTGCCAAGATTATTCCAAAAGATAAAACATCGGCTGCAGCCTTGGCAAAGTTACAATTTATAATTGAAATTGACTCTTTCTAAAAAACTATCTCAAATAATCCTATAAAGTTACAAACGAACTTACGAAGAGGTCTTCTACTATATAATTTTAAATATTAGTAAAATAAATTATAATTAGTTCTATGAGACTAATTAAGGGTTATTATATTCCAGATAATGACAATCACTTTAATGGGTATTTTACAGAATTTGATCATTATCAAGAAGCTCAAAGAAACAGAGCTTTATCTCACGTATCTAACTGGGAAAATGCAATAGATATTGGGGCAAATATTGGATTATGGTCTAAAGATCTTACATCTTTTTTTTCTAAAACGTATTGCTTTGAACCTAATACTAACTGCATAGAATGTTTAACAAAAAACATTAATACATCAAAAGCTGAGATTCACATTTTTGCTTTAGGCTCTAAATCTTCTGATGGTTTTATTTATTGTCCAGATTCAACAGGTGGTTCTTCATTAATTAATAAAACAAAATTTTTAGGTCACGATAATGCTGGAAAGGAAATATGGGATAAATTTGATATCAATGTAGAAAGACAAAAAGTTAAAATAAAAACGTTAGATAGTTTTAAACTAGAAAATATTAATTTTATTAAAATTGATGTGCAAAACTATGAACTTGAGGTTTTAAAAGGTGCCATTGAAACTTTAAAAAATAATAATCCAATTGTTTGCATAGAAGAGTATAAAGAAAATTTGGAAGACTCAGATGAAATAGCTCTTCTTAAGTCATTAAATTATTATGTTATTGATAGAATTGGTAAAGAAGTGATTTTAAAAAAAAATTAAAAAATGTTGTACAAAGTGTGGCAAGAGAGTGCCAAGAATATAAATTAAAGAAATATTAATAGAAAATTTGGCTGGGGCGGTAGGATTCGAACCTACGAATGCCGACTCCAAAAAGCGTTGAGATGACAATTGGGGCTATAAATTTGTTAGATAACTTGGATTATTTTTTTTCTAATTTCGAAAAATATCTTTGTAAGTGTGACCATAGTGTGACCAAATAATTTACTCTTTATTGCTATAAAAATTAAAATGTCTAATATTACCTAATGGCTGATGATTATTTTACTAAAGCAGAGAAAATTAAACAGAAAGTAAGAAATCTTGATTGGGAAAAAAAGATAAAATTACTTGAAAAAGACTTTGAAGATAAAAAATTTTCTAAAGAAGAATTTTTAGAGAAGAAAAGACAAGTTTACATCGATGTTCTTGATCAAATGAGTGCAATTAATCAAGAAAAAATGAAACTTAATAAAGATCACTCGGCAGAACCAGAAGATTTTGAAGATGATGTTTTAAGTGATGAAGAATTAGAACAATTACAAGAAACACTTACACCTTTTCAATATATGAGCCTCAAACAAGAATACTTAGTAGATTTTGATTCACAAGATATGGATTTTATTGATGATTTTAGAAAATTTAAGAATTTAGAAAATTTTGTTCATTGGGAATGTGTTAAAAAAATAGAAAAATTACGCATCGAAAATTATCATTTTCCATCTGATGATGAAAAAAAAGATTTTTTAGTAATTAAAGATATTGCTTGTTTAAATGAACTAAGTAAACTTGAAGAGTTAGTTTTTGATAATGAGAGTAATTTAGGAGGTCATGTAAAAGTCGACTTCTTTAGTTCTAAACAATTATCAAATATTAAGAAGTTAAAAATCCACGGCCTTTGGGATTTAAGTTTTCTTCAAAATTTCATAAATTTAACAGATTTAACTTTATATCTGCCAGATGACTCAGATAAAGTAATAAAAAATGCTGATTTGTCCTCTCTAAAAAACTTAAAAACATTAAAGTTAGGCAACCTTGAAGAGCAAACAAATTTAGAAATGATCAACACGCTTATAAACGTTGAAGAATTAACTCTTCATTCATACTATATGGAAGATTTTATCAATCTAAAGCCTATTCTTAAGTTAAAGAAATTAAAGTCTTTAAAAATAGATGGATATGTAAATATTAAACAAGAAGATATTTACCTAATTGAAAACAATAGAATAACCATTACTAATTAGTATCTAATATTATTAACATAATTTATTTATTAATAGCTTGGAAAATACTTTACAAATTCAATGTTAAAATCACTTGCATTCGAAATAATTTTACTTACTCTAAATTTAAAGGTTTCATTACCAAAATCATTTTCGCTTTTAATTTTTAAATGATTTGGAGAACCTCCACAAAATATTAATAAATTTGAATCTACTGGATGCCATACATTGTTATGACCTACTTCTGCCCATTGATAAGCATTAAAACTATTGTCTTTTCTTAGATAGCCAAAAGTTTTCCTGGCAGGAATAGCAAGACTTTTTGTAAGATTTATAAATATATCATTAATTTGTATAAAATTTTTTTCTTCACGATAATTAAAAAATGAAATTGATAGTATAGTATTTATTTTTTCATGAAAAGTTGAAAACATAAAAGTCGAATTATTTGCTTCTTCATATAAATTAGGGTTATTTGCTTTAAATTTTTCTGCTTCATCATAATATTTTTGATCAATTTTTTGTGATGGATTGTTAATTGCTCCTAACTTTACAAATATTCCACTATCGTTTTTAATAATTTTTTGATTTGCATAATTCTCCTGAAGAATATCATTATATTGACCAATTATTTCATAGATAATTTCGTAACTATCCCCAAATTTGTCTGTTATTTTTCTTTCTAATATTTCAAAAGGTGATGGCTCAATATTATCTATATCTATCTTTATTGAACTTTTCGAATCCATTTTTAATTATTATTTAATTTTTTTTTCATTAAAATTTTTAGTAGATATTTTAATCATCAATATATTTTAAATCTTGTAATGATTAAATTATTATTTTCAGCATATTCATAATAATTTTGATTATATAATTTGCAATTTTCTTTATTGTATTTAATTAAACCAAATACAAAATTAATTTTATTATTTTTTTTGAAATGATCTAATATTTCTGTAATAATATCTCCTGTCACATTTAGATTAAAAGTAATTTTAGGAAAATTAGAGTTAATTTCTACATTAACATTCCTTGAGCCGTAGCCACCAATAGCTTTCTCGTTGATTATTTTTAACCACAGTAAATATTTTAATTTACCTATGTTGAACTCTTTATGTATATTTTTATTATAAGATTCAAATCGGTATTCATTGTTTGAAATTAATTTTGAATTTTTTTGATCCAGAGAATCAACATAGTTATGTGATGGTAGATTTATTAAAGTGTCGAATTCAAAAATTAATTCAGTATCATCTACTTTTTTAGCTCCAAGAGCTTTTAATAAATCATTCAGAGATTTTAATTCTTTTTTTTTATCAAAATTGAAAATCATCAGATTATTATTATCACCACAAATTAATTAGTCTTACAATATATTTGATACAATTGTGACCAATGAGTGACCACCTCGAAAAAAGAAACTCTAAACACAGAAATTCTGGCTGGGGCGGTAGGATTCGAACCTACGAATGCCGACTCCAAAAACCGGTGCCTT
>CACBDX010000035.1 GCA_902538155.1 uncultured Alphaproteobacteria bacterium | reverse complement strand
AAATTAACAAACTATCAGCATCATGAAAAAATTGATGCTCAGATGAATGTTTAATCTAGAGATTTTTTAAGTTTTTAGCAATTGATATAAATTTTTTTGAAATTTCACCATCTGGATTATCTATCAAAGCAGGTATTCCGTTATCAGATTGAATTCTTAAATTTGTATCAATAGGAATTTCTCCTAAAAAAGGTATTTTAAATTCTTCAGCTTCTTTTTTCACACCATCTTTTGAAAATATATAATGTTTTTGATTACAATTATCGCATACGAAATGACTCATATTTTCAACAATACCAAGAATATCAACATTTACTTTTTTAAACATATTTATTCCTTTTCTAGCATCAGTGAGAGCTACATCTTGAGGTGTAGAGATTACAATTGATCCTGAAAGTTTTGAACTTTGAGCCAATGTAAGCTGAGCATCTCCAGTGCCAGGTGGTAGATCTATTATAAGATAATCTAATTCTCCCCATTCAACTCCATTAAACATTTGCTCTAATGCTTTCATGACCATTGGTCCTCTCCAAATTGTTGGAGCCTCTGAGTCTAAAATAAAACCAATTGACATTAATTTTATTCCATAATTTTCTAAAGGTATAAGTTTTTTGTTTTCATTCATTATTGGTTTTTTAGAAATACCCATCATTCTAGGAATGCTAGGGCCATAAATATCTGCGTCAAGTAAGCCAATTTTAAGGTCTAGTGAGCTTAATGCTGTAGCGAGATTTACCGAAAATGTTGATTTGCCAACTCCACCCTTACCACTTGCAATTGCTATAATATTTTTTGCATTAATCTTAAATCTTTTATTATCATTATTATTTATTTTAGTACTTTCTACATTTGAGTTTATAATTACATTCACAGAAAGTATTCCAGAAATTTGTTCAACATTATTTTTAAGCAATCTTGCAATATTCGTATATTGATCTTCTTTTTGACCTTTTACAAGTAAGGAAATGTTTACATTGCCCTCTTTTACAACTGCTGAAATATTTTGATTTTTAGGATCAAAACTAAGATTTGTTTCAGGATCACTAAATTTCTTAGAAAATGTGTAAATTAAAGATAAAATTTCATCAGACATACTTGATTTTTCCAGATTTACTCAAATATTAGTTATTAAATAATATAATTAGTGTTAGTAGATAGAGCCAATTTTATCAATAATATATGAACTGGAATAAAAATAACAATGACAATAATCCTTGGGGATCAGGGGGAAATAACAACCCTTGGGGCTCAGGAGGTTCAGGGGATGGTCCTAATAGAAGAGATTTTGAAGATTCAATAAGAAAAGCAAAAGATAGATTTGGAAATTTTAAATTTGGTGGAAGGCGTAATCTTTCAATTTTTATAATTGTAGCCATTTTACTATGGTTAGCTACTGGTTTTTATAGAGTTGAGCCTGATGAGCAAGGTGTAGAGCTTTTATTTGGAAGATGGAATGGCCAAACAACTGAGCCCGGATTACATTACTTTTTTCCAACTCCAATCGGTCAAACTGTTACACCTAAAGTTGAAGTAATTAGAAAAATCAATGTTGGATTTAGAAGCGCAAGTGATCTTGGTTTTGGATCAAATTCAAATGCAGAGAGAAAAGTTATTGAAGAAAGTTTAATGCTTACGGGTGATCAAAACATAGCAGATGTTGCATTCACAGTACTCTTCAAAATTAAAGACGCTGGAAATTTTCTATTCAAGCTTAGAAATCCAGAACTTACCGTCAAAGATATGTCTGAAAGTGTTGTACGTGAAGTTGTCGGTCAAAGAGATCTTCAATTCTTACTTACAGAAGGTCGTCAAGAAGTTGAACAAGTTGTAAGAAATGAATTACAACTAGTTTTAGATTCTTATGAAAGTGGTGTTTTAATTCAATCAGTGCAGCTTCAAAGTGTTGATC
Source organism: uncultured Alphaproteobacteria bacterium (assembly GCA_902538155.1). Taxonomy (GTDB): domain Bacteria; phylum Pseudomonadota; class Alphaproteobacteria; order HIMB59; genus CACPNW01. The sequence continues at coordinate 5,237 of CACBDX010000035.1, read as the reverse complement.
CACCCGATCAAGTTATTGACGCTTTTGATGAAGTTCAAAGGGCAAGACAAGATAAAGAAAGATTAGTTAACGAGGCAAACACCTATTTAAATAGAATTGTTCCAAATGCTCGTGGTGAGGCTGCTAAGCTCGTTGAAGCTGCAACGGCATATAAAGAACAGGTTGTTAAACAAGCAGAGGGTGTGGCACAAAACTTTATTGATGTTTATAATAGTTATAAAGATGCGAAAGAAGTTACAAAAAGAAGAATTTATCTTGAAACTTTAAGAGAAGTTTTAGAAGGTAAAAATAAAATCATATTAGATGATACTGGTAATGGGCAAGGTGTAGTTCCTTACCTTCCATTAAATGAACTAAAAAAATCAGGAAATAATTAAGATGAGATTTAGCGCAAGAAATTTACTTATTGTTTTGGTTTTATTTATTCTTTTCCTTACTTTCACTGGAGCTTTTTTTATTGTAAATGAAACTAAGCAAGCTTTAGTACTTCAATTTGGTGACCCAAGAAAAGTTGTTACAAAACCTGGCCTTCAATTTAAAATTCCATTTATTCAAGATGCTGTTTTTTTAGATTCTAGATTACTTAATCTCGATCCTCAACCTGAAGAAATGATACTTTCAGATCAAAAAAGAATCATTGTTGATTCATTTGCTAGATACAACATTGTTGATCCTCTAAAGTTTTATCAGACAGTTAGAAATGAAACTACTTTTTCGGATAGATTTGGTAGAATTATAAACGCAGCAGTTAGAGGTGTAATTGCACAATACTCTTTAACATCACTATTGAGTGATGAGCGTATTAACATTATGAATGAAATTGAAAAACAAATTAAAGTTAACGAACAATCTTTTGGTGTTAAAATCGTTGATATCAGAATTGGAAGAACAGATTTAACCGAACAGGTATCTAATAACGTTTATCAAAGAATGCGTTCTGAACGTGAAAAAGAAGCAAATTTGTTAAGAGCTGAAGGTGAAGAACTTTCTAAAGAGATTGTTGCATCAGCAGACAGACAACAAACAGTTATACTAGCTGAAGCCGAAAGAACCTCTTCAATATTAAGGGGTGAAGGAGATGCTGCAAAAAACAGAATATTAGGTGATGCCTATAGCCTAGATGAAGAATTTTTTGATTTCTTAAGAACAATGCAAGCTTGTAAAGATACTTTTGGAGATACAGAGATGTCCATGGTAATTGCTCCTGGGGAAGTTTGTGAAAAATTTTTTGGTGAAATAGATATCCAAAATTAATGTTTGAAATATTACTAATAAGCATAGGTCTAGTGCTGATCATTGAAGGTATACTCTATTTTTTCTTAGCTAACAATTTAAAGAAATATCTCGATATGCTTTCTCTTATTAATCCACAAACTGTAAAAAATATTAGTTTATTTTTTGCACTACTTGGGCTTTGCCTTATTTATTTCACGTTCAAATACTATGATAATTAAAATGAGAATTAAATTTTTATTCTTAATTTCTATTTTATTTTCGAAACCATTACTTGCTGTACCTGAGAGTTTTGCAGATTTAGTTGAACAATTATCTCCCGCAGTAGTTAGTATTGCATCAACTACTATTGTTGAAAATAATAACCAAAATCAAATACCACAATTTCCAGAGGGATCTCCTTTTGATGATTTTTTTAAAGAATATTTTGATCGTGATCAAAGACGATCACAACGACCAATGACAGGACTTGGGTCAGGTTTTATAATAAGTGAAGATGGTATAGTTGTTACAAATAATCATGTAATTGAAGGAGCTGATGAAATAACTGTTATTCTAAATGATGAAACAGAGTTTACAGCTGAATTACTTGGAAGAGATCCAAAAGCAGACATAGCTGTATTAAAAATTGATCCAAAAAACAAAAAACTTACATATGTTGGTTGGGGAGACTCGGATAAGATGAGAGTTGGAGACTGGTCAATTGCAATTGGAAATCCTCTTGGTTTGGGAGGAACCGTCACAGCAGGAATTATATCTGCAATCTCAAGAGATTTAGGTAGCGGGCCATATGTTAAATTTCTACAAACTGATGCATCTATTAATCGTGGTAATTCTGGTGGACCATTATTTAATTTAGACGGAGAGGTAATAGGAATTAATACGGCAATTGTTTCACAAACAGGTGGAAGTATTGGTTTAGGATTTGCAATACCTGCGAACAGTGCCAAAAAAATAGTACAACAATTAAAAGATTTTGGAAAAACTAAGAGAGGTTGGTTAGGTGTACAAATTCAACCTGTTACAAAGGATTTTGCGGAAAGTCTTGGATTACCTGATCAAAAAGGAGCATTTATATCCAATGTCAATCCTAATGGACCTTCAAAAACTGCTGGATTAGAACCAGGTGACGTAATTTTAAAATTTAATGATATAGAAATTAAAAAGATGCCTGATCTACCAAGAATTGTTGCAGAGTCAGATGTAGGTTCTACTGCAATATTAGAAGTTTGGAGAAAAAATAAAAAAATTCGTATTGAGGTAATATTAGGAGAATTACCTGGAGAGGTAGTTACGGAAAGAAAAACAACTACAAACATTGAAAAAAATTTAAAAATTGTATCTTTAGGAATTACTATTGAAGATCATGAAAGTGGAATTAAAGTAATTTCAATTGACGACATTGATAGTAGTTTGCAAAATGGAGACATAATCGTAGAGGTTAATAGAGAGGTTATTAACAATATGAATTCATTTGAAGAATTAGTAAATTCTTTAGAAAAAACAGGCAGATCCTCATTATTACTAAAAATAATTAGAGATGATGAGCATAATTGGGTAACAATTAAATTTAAGAATAATTGAAAACTCAAATCTATTTTGTATTAGGCCCAACTGCATCAGGAAAATCAAAATTTGCTTTAAGCCTTGCGAACAAACTAAATGGTGAAATTATAAATGCTGATAGTATGCAGATTTATAATGAGTTAAGTATCTTAACTGCTAGACCAAATATAAATGATCAAAAAAAAATCAATCATCATCTTTATGGATTTGTAAAAGGTGATGTTAGATTTAATGTTCAAAAATGGTGTGAGGAAGCATCAAAAAAAATTAATTATTTAGTTAATAAAAATATAACACCTATTTTAGTTGGGGGGACAGGTCTTTACATAGAATCTTTAATTAATGGAATAGTTTCAATTCCATCTATTCCAGAAAAAGTAAAAATAGAATCTGAAAAAATGATTTTAAAAATTGGTAAGGAAAATTTTTATAATTTAGTTAAAGAGATTGACAGTGATGCAATGATTAATATTGCGCCTAACGATATGCAAAGAATAAGAAGAATATGGGAAGTAAATACTTTTACTAAGAAAAAATTTAGTAACTGGAAAAAAAGTAAAAATAAAAATTTTATTAATATAAAAAATTACAAAATATTATTATTTCTTCCAGATAGAAAAGAAAACTATAAAAGAGTAGATCATAGAACGCACTTAATGATGGCAGATGGTGCGATAGAGGAAGTCAAAAATTTGCTTAAATTAAATTATAATAATAGTTTACCAATAATGAAAGCGCACGGAGTTCCTGAAATTCAATCTTATCTTAATAACGAAGTATCAATGGAGGAATGTATTTCTAAAATACAGCAAGTAACAAGAAACTATGTAAAAAGACAACATACTTGGTGGAGATCTTCAAATCTTAATATTTTTAAAAAATTTAATCAATTTCCCGATGAAATTGACTTAAAAACCATTAATTTAGAGCAAAATTGAACTAATTTATTGATTTTATTTTATCCACAGCCTATGAGCTAAAATCAATGAAAAATGAAATAACAGGAGCTGAAATTGTCTTAAAAAGCTTAGCTGAACAAGGTGTAGAAGTTGTATTTGGATATCCTGGTGGTGCAGTATTACCAATATACGATACTTTATTTAAACAGAATTCAATTAAGCACGTTTTAGTAAGACAAGAGGGTGGTGCGATACATGCAGCTGAAGGTTATGCTAGGTCGACTGGTAAAACTGGAGTAGTTCTTGTTACATCAGGACCTGGTGCAACAAATGTTGTAACCGGTTTAACTGATGCTATGATGGATAGTGTACCTATTGTGTGTATAACTGGACAGGTACCTCAACATTTAATTGGCAGTGATGCATTTCAAGAATGTGACACAACAGGTATAACGAGACCTTGTACTAAACATAATTACTTAGTTAAGGATGTTAATAAATTATCTTCTGTATTTCATGAAGCATTTACCATTGCTCAAAATGGAAGACCAGGTCCTGTATTAATTGATATACCTAAAGATGTTCAATTTGCTTCAGGAACTTATGAAGAAAAAAATAAAATTATTATTCCCTCTCATAGATTGTTTGAACCAAGTCCTGATTTTGAAAAAAATAAAATTGAAGAAGCAGTAGAATTAATTTCAAAAGCTAAAAAACCAATTTTTTATATTGGTGGTGGATGTATTAATTCTGGTCCAACAGCTTCAAAATTAGTTAGAGAATTTATAAATATGGTTGGATCACCAGTAACAATGACATTAATGGGTCTGGGGGTTGTAGGTTCATCAGATAAAAACTCACTTGGAATGCTTGGAATGCATGGAATGTACGAAGCCAATATGGCTATGCATGAATGTGATGTCATGATTAATATAGGCGCAAGATTTGATGATAGAGTTACAGGAAGACTTGATGCTTTCTCACCTAACTCAAAGAAAATTCATATTGATATTGATGAAAGTAATATCAACAAAACAATAAATGTTGATGTTCCAATAATAGGTGATGTTAAACAAGTTGTCGAAAAAATGATTTCAATTTGGAAAGACAAAAAATATAAAATAGATACTGATTCATTAAAATTGTGGTGGGATAAGATTAATAAATGGAAAGAAGTAGATTGCTTAAACTACAATAATGAAGGTAAACAGATTAAACCTCAGTATGCAGTTCAAAGACTCTATGAATTAACAAAAAATACAAAAACATTTGTTACTACTGAAGTAGGTCAGCATCAAATGTGGGCTGCTCAATTCTATAAATTTGAGGAACCAAACAGATGGCTTACCTCAGGTGGTTTAGGAACTATGGGATATGGTTTTCCTGCTGCTATTGGAGCTCAAATTGGGCATCCAGATGCTCTAGTAGTAGATATAGCAGGAGATGCCTCTATACTAATGAACATTCAAGAAATGAGCACGGCAGTACAATATAGATTACCTGTAAAAATATTTATTTTAAACAATGAATACATGGGAA
>CACBDX010000034.1 GCA_902538155.1 uncultured Alphaproteobacteria bacterium | reverse complement strand
GTGATCTTTTTATTCAAACTGATGATGATTTAAATACTGAAAATGGTACTAATAAAAAAAATAATAATCCAATAATTGATTATCTAGACTTTGAAGATGGTCTTGAACAAGCAATTGCTGCAGTTTTTTCAGATGAGTTAATTGCATCTATCGATGAAGAACAAAGTATTTTTTGGAGAAAATTGGATGTGGAAGATTCTTCCTTTAATTCAGAAATTACAAAATTTTCCTCTCTAATCAAAGCTCCAGATAATTTGAAAAAGAAGTTAGAATTTGTGGGATTAATAGAAAATAAAGAAAATATTTTAGAAATTCAAAAAAACTTAAAACCAGGACAAATATTAGTTAGCAAACTAGGAGAAATTTGGAGATGGGATGGATATGTATCTAAAGGTAAACAAAATAATTCTACTAAAGCTATATTAGAGCAACTAAAAAATAGAAGAATAAAGCAATTGAGTGCAGAAGAAAAACAATGGAATGATATTTCTGCAAAAGCAAATCAAAGAATAGAAGAATTAAATTCAAGGCAAAGTTCATTAATTGGTGAATTATCAAATCTCCAATCCGTTCCTGAAGATGTATCAAGTGAAAAATTAAAAATACAAAAATTGATTGATGAAAATAAGAATTCTTACGAGCAAATAGCTGAGCAACTTCGTCAAACTGAACAAAATTCTAATGAAATCAATAAGAAATTAAAACTAGAGGAAATTAAATTAAATGAATTGAGAGAAGAGAGAATTAGAACTGAAGGTCAAATCAATACTATTAATGAAGCAATTAAATTATTATCTACTCAAGTAAAAGAAAGATTGAGTGTAGATCTAGAAGAACTTTACAATATTGGAGAAATCAATCCAAATAAAGTTTTAGGCGAGACTGATGATTTAGAAAAAAAGTTAGAGAGACTAATTGGAGAGCAAGAACGTTTAGGTGGTGTAAATCTTCTCGCAGAACAAGAGTCAAAAGATTTAGAAGAAAAAGTTAATACGATAAAGAAAGATCAAAGCGACCTTTTAAGTGCAATTGCAAAACTAAGAGAAGCAATTGACTCACTGAATACAGAAGGTAGACAACGCTTACTTGCTGCATATGGAATAGTAAATGAAAATTTTCAAAAGTTATTTACCAGGTTGTTTGGTGGTGGAAAGGCTTATCTAAAGTTTACAGATGAGTCAGATCCTCTTCAAGCTGGTTTAGAAATATTTGCTAGTCCTCCTGGAAAAAAATTACAAAATCTAAATTTACTTTCTGGAGGTGAGCAAGCTCTTACAGCCTTATCATTATTATTTGCTGTATTTTTATCAAACCCAGCTCCAATTTGTGTACTTGATGAGGTTGACGCTCCATTAGATGATACTAATGTTGATAGATTTTGTTCATTAGTGGAGGAAATAGCTAAAACTTCTTCAACAAAATTCTTAGTAATAACTCACCATAGAATGACAATGGCGAGAGTAAATAGATTATTTGGTGTTACTATGCCTGAGAAAGGTGTATCACAATTAGTTTCCGTTGATCTTGAAAAAGCAATTGAGATAAAAGAGCAAGACGCTACAAATGAATTATAAAAATAAAAATTTAGAAGAATTAGGTAAAAAAATTGATGATTTAGATAATCAAAATAAAGAACCTAATATTAAAAAAAAAGAAAGTGGTGCAGGATTTGGTTTTAAAATTAGTACAGAAATTATAGCTGCACTAGTTGTTGGAGTTGGAATTGGGCTTATTGTGGATAATTACTTTAATACTAAACCAATAGGCTTAATTATTTTCTTCATATTTGGCGCATTAGCTGGATTTTTGAACGTTTATCGTGTAATGCGTCGCATTGAAAAACAAAGGTAATTTTAATATTCAATATCAATTATGGCCGCAAAAGATAGTCCTCTAAAACAGTTCGAAATAGATCCAATATCTAATATTGAACTTGGAGGTTATAACATTTCTTTCACAAACTCATCTTTTGCAATGCTAATTACTGTTTTAGTGATTACTCTATTTTTAACTTTAACAGTGAGCACAAGATCAATTATCCCTTCTAGGATGCAGCTTATCTCAGAGCTTATGTATAATTTTATTGCTCAGCTACTCTCTGATACAGTTGGAGATAATGGAAAAAGATATTTCCCATTTGTTTTCTCTTTATTCATGTTTGTACTAATTGGAAATATGGTTGGAATGATACCATATCAATTTACTTTCACGAGTCACATCATTGTTACATTTGCATTAGCAGCAGTTGTATTTATTGGCGTAACTATTCTTGGGTTTATTAACCATGGCATTAAATTTTTTACTTTCTTCTATATACCAGGTGTACCATTTTACATGCATCCACTGCTTATTCCCATTGAGGTAATTTCTTATTTGTCAAGACCTATAAGTTTATCAGTTAGATTATTTGCAAACATGCTAGCTGGTCACACACTACTAAAAGTATTTGCAGGCTTTGTAGTTTCAATGCCGTTTTTTACAGGAGTTTTTCCTTTAGCTTTCATTGTAGCTTTAACAGGATTAGAAATTTTAATTGCTTTTTTGCAAGCATATGTGTTTGCAATACTGACGTGTTTATATATTAACGATGCTTATCATTTACATTAATTTAAAATAGGAGGACTTATGGAAATTGAAGCAGCAAAAGTAATCGGAGCGGGTTTAGCCGTTATCGGTGTTATTGGATCAGGTATTGGAATTGGGAATATTTTCTCATCTTTTATTCAAGCAGTTGGAAGAAATCCAGCAGCAAGAGGTGAAGTTTTTACAATGACAATGTTAGGTTTCGCATTAGTTGAAGCGATTGCACTTTTCGCACTAGTTATTGCGTTAGTTATTTTGTTTGGATAGAACTCAATAATTAATTAATGCCTCAATTAAATCCAGAGTTTTTTGTTTCACAGCTCTTTTGGTTAGCTGTATTTTTTACTTTTCTATTTGTATTTTTATGGAGGGTATCACTTCCAAGAATAGCTACAGTTTTAGAGAAAAGACAAAATAAAATAGATGAAAATTTATCTTCAGCAAAAGAGCTTCAAGAACAGGCAATGGAAATTGAAAAAAAAATTAATGATCAGATCAATAAGGCTAAACTAGAAACAGATGAGAAAATTAAAGAAACAATCAATGCTTTACAAGAAAATGTTTCTTCTCAACTTTCTTCTCTTGATAAAGATTTAGAAAAAAAAGTTTCTGATGCAGAAAAAGAAATTTTAAAAAGTAAAGATGATCAAATGAAAAATATTAACAATGAAATAGTTAATATTACAAAACTGACTGTTGGAAAAATTACAGATATAGAATTGTCTGACAATGAACTTAATAAAGTTATTGAAACACAAAAAGGTAGTTTTAACTAATGTTTTCTGATCCTCAATTTTGGGTAGCGGTATCTTTTATATTATTTATTGCAGCTATTTTTAATCCAGTACGAAAAAATCTTACATCTAGTTTAGATGCACAAATAAAAGATATAAAAAATAAAATAGATGAAGTTGAGAATTTAAAAAAAGAGGCCCAAAAAGCCTTGGATGAATTAAAAGAAAGAGAAACTAAAGTAGAAAAGGAAATACAACAACTAAATTTGGAATCTGAAAAAAAAATTTCTGAATTGAAAGATATATCTTCCTCTAAATTAACTGATCAAATTGAGAAAAGAAAAATACTGGCAGAAAATAAAATTGAACAATTAGTTCGAGATACTAATAATTCTATCAAAAGTTATATTTCAAGTGTTGCAATAGAGGCTACTAGAAATATTCTACTTCAAAATCTAAGTAAGGATAAAAAATCTGCTTTAATTGAAGAGTCAATTACCGAATTTAACTCTGTTCTAAAGAACTAGTAGTAGATTTAGTTATTCCAAAATCTACTTACAATATTAATAATTTAATATTAAAAGATTTTCAAAATCTATAGTATTATTATGTAACCAAAATTAATGGTAACAAATTTGGATGACAAAAAAACTTAATATATTTCTTGCAGGACCTCGGGGATTTTGTGCAGGTGTAGATAGGGCTATAGAAATGGTAAAGGGTGCTCTAAAAAAATATGGAGCACCCGTATACGTTCGTCATGAAATAGTGCATAATAAATTTGTTGTTGAAAATCTCAAATCACAAGGGGCTATTTTTGTAGAAGAATTAAATGAGATTGAAGATAGAAGTAGGCCAGTTATCTTTTCTGCACATGGTGTTCCAAAAGCAGTCCCAAAGGAAGCATTAAGTTTAAATTTAGTATACTATGATGCAACATGTCCGCTTGTTAGCAAAATCCATAAAGAAGTTGAAAATTTTGAAAAAAAAAATCTGCCAGTAATTTTAATTGGTCATAGAAATCATCCTGAAGTTATTGGAACTATGGGTCAAACAGATAAAAAAATTCATTTAGTAGAAAAAGTTGAAGATGTAAAAAAATTGCCTTTAAACCAAAATGATGAGATTGCATATGTTACTCAGACAACGCTATCAGTAGATGATACAAAAGATATAATAAAAGAGATAAAATTACATTTTAGTAATGTCATAGAACCAAAAAAAAATGATATTTGTTATGCTACGACAAATAGACAAGAAGCGGTTAAAAAGATAGCGAATCAATGTGATTATTTTTTAGTAATTGGTGCAAGTAACTCATCAAATTCCCTAAGATTAGTTGAAGTAGCAAAAAATTATGGATCAAAAAAAGCTATTTTAGTAGAAGATGTAGATTCCTTAAATTTAAATATATTTCAAGAATCTGAAAATATAGGAATAACAGCAAGTGCATCATCGCCTGAAGTACTTGTTAAAAAACTTCTTGATAATTTGAAAAGAAATTTTGAAATACATATAAATGAAGGATCTTACCAAAAAGAAGATGTATTTTTTAAAGTGCCACAAAAACTAAACGTATAGAAGATGGCAGTCTTTACTAAATTACTTAAAGAAGATATTGAAAACTTTATTTCTGAATACTCAATTGGAAATTTAGACAGCTTTGAAGAAATTGTAGATGGGATAGAGAACTCAAATTTTAAAATTTTTTGTAATAATCAACCATATATTTTAACAATTTTTGAAAAAAGAGTAACTGAGCAAGAATTACCTTTTTTTATAAATTTAAAAAACTTTTTAAATAAAAATAATTTTAAATGTCCAAAAGCTATCTCAGATAAAAATGGAAAAATTTTAAAAAGAATAAAAAATAAAACAGCTGTAATAATATCTTTTCTAGAAGGTAAAAGTGTTGAAGAACCTAACTCTGAATTGTGTAGAGAAGTTGGAAAAATGGTTGCTGATTTACACAATCTTACCATAAATTTTGATGAAAAAAGACCTAATAGTTTAGATCTACAGGATTGGAAAGAAATTTACAAAAAGTGCCTTAATAATAAATCCGAAAAGTTTAATGAAACAATGGATTTGTTAAAAAATGAATTAGACTATTTAGAAAATTATTGGCCAACAAATATTCCTTGTGGTGTCATACATGCTGATTTGTTTAGAGATAATATTTTTTTTAAAGATGAAAAGATTTCTGGAGTAATAGATTTCTATTTTGCATGTTATTATTTTTATATTTATGATTTAGCTATAGTTATTAATGATTGGTGTTTTAGTGAAAATGGACAATACTTTAATAAAGAGAACTGCTTAATAATTCTTGGGGAATATCAAAAGTTGAGAGAATTAAGTGATATTGAAAAGAAATCATTAAATATTTTATTAAGAGCTGCTGCTGTTAGAATATTATGTACGAGAGTGCACGATTATATTTTTCATCCGCCTGATGCAGTAGTTGTTAAAAAAGATCCATTTGAATATTTGAATATTTTAAGATGGCATCAACAAAATGATATTTTTTAATAATGATTAATATTTATACAGATGGCGCATGTTCTGGGAACCCTGGTAAGGGTGGATGGGGAGTTGTCATTTTAGATAATAAAAAAGAGATTCTATTAAATGGCGGAGATCATCATACAACTAATAATAAAATGGAACTTACAGCAGCAATAAGAGCACTTGAATATTTTGAGACAAAAAAAGATTTAATCATTCATACAGATAGTAAATATGTAAAGGATGGTATTGAATCATGGATTATAAATTGGAAAAAAAACGGATGGAAAACATCAACAAAAAAAATAGTGAAAAATAAAGAATTATGGATGCAATTAGATAATCTAATAAATAAACATAATGTAACTTGGAAATGGGTAAAGGGTCACGCAGGTTTTGAATTTAATGAAAAAGCAGATGAGTTAGCAAGGAAATATATTGAAAGCAATATTTAGTTTATTTTTTATATTTCTGTATTTTAAACAGAGTGTAGCTAATGATTTATGGACTATTGATAAAAATATTTCTAGTATAGAATTTGAAGTCCCAGTTTTATTTGCAAATAATGTAATTGGTAAATTTAATGAATTTGATGGTTTTGTTTCCTTAGATTTATCAAATCAGAATAACAATAAGGCTCTTATAAATGTTAGAATTAATAGTTTAGATATAAATTACAAACGTTACAAAGATTTAGTGCTTAGTGAAGTTTTTTTTGATGCTAAAAAATATCCTTTAGGTCTTATTGATACAAATAATTTTAAATTTAATTACGAAGACAATAAAATTAATTTGATAGGTGAGTTAACAATAAAGGATAAAAGTCAAACTATTCCTATTGATATTGAAATAATAAAATTAGCTAGTGAGTTTGTTCAGGTAAAAAGTGAAATATCTTTTTCTAGAAATGACTTTAATATAGGCACTGGTAATTGGAAAAACACAACAATCCTCAAAGATAGAATAAAGATAAAGGCAAATATTTTTCTTTTTAAAGAATAGTTTTCTTTTAAAATATATTTACTAAAAATTAAAATTTTGAGCAATTTTATTATTACTGTTATATAAATCTTTCCAAATTGAATACCTTTGTAATAAAAGATCAATGTTATCTTCGTTAGGTTCATAAGTTTTACTGATTTTTATTTCACTAATAATATTTTCTTTATTATCAATAGTATCATCCTGATACATAGCTAATCTTGCAACACCAAGTGCGGCACCAAATTCACTTTGATCACAAACACTTAACTTTCTATTTAAAAGTGCTGCAAGCAATTTAATCCAAAATGAACTTTTTGAACCACCTCCAACCATAAATATTTTATCGAAGTTATTATTAACTTTCAAAATAGAATTTATCCCGTCTAATATTCCAAAACTGACACCTTCAATTACTGCATACTGAAAATCTGTTGCATTTGTAGTTGTTTTAATTGAATGAA
>CACBDX010000033.1 GCA_902538155.1 uncultured Alphaproteobacteria bacterium | reverse complement strand
TGGGAGTTTTTTTTAATATTCTGTGATAAACTAAGTTTATAACTACATTATTATTGTAAGAATTTATTTTATGACTTAAATATTTTAAACCATAAATAAATTTATTTTTTTTCATTACGTATTAGGATATTATTTTTTTAAAAATTTTTTTTTGTTTCAAGTTTCTTAGTTCAAGTGTGGAAAGTGTATTGTCTATTTCAAATATGCCAATTTTATTTCCATTAAATGAGCCATTTCTTAAAATCTCTGGATAAGTAACTGTGCACAAACCATTATATGCTATGTAGTTTTTTTCTTTTATAATCCTTGGCACATTGCCGCTATCAATTTTTAAGAAACTGCCATTATTTTGTTCATGCCAAATACTTCCTATTTCCCTCTTTGCTGCAACACAAGTATCCAGTCCTTCAGAAATTGTTTTAATTATTACTTTATCAATTATCACTGGATCTCTAAATGGAAATGTCTCTTCACAATGAACTATCAAATCAGGGGTAAGGAATTTTTCTTCAATTATTTCTAATGAAAATTTTTGAACATCTTCTACGCTAATATTATTTTTTGAATATTTTTTAGGTCTTAATATATTTTTTACATTTTTATATTTCTTTGAAATTTTAAAATTATATTTGTTATCTGATGATATAAAAATTGATTTAATAAATTTAGATTTTTGTAAGTGTTGTATTGTAATATCTAATAAGTAATTTTTAGATATTTTAATTGATTTACCTTTAATTGGAATAATAGCTACAATATTTAAATCTTTAGGATCAATTTTTCCTACGTTAAGAATTTTTTTATCTTTGATTATTTGAACTATTGAGGATGCTCTATTTTCATTGTTAGATTGATGAATTCCATGATAGTGATAAACGCAAGCTTTTGGTTCATAAACAATTCTATATCCTAAATCTAATATTTTTTTTGCCCATAATCTATCTTCTATATTTTTAGTTTTTTCATCGAATTTATTTTTTTTTAAAATATTTTTTCTAATTATCGAATTAGCATTATGAAAAAAACTATCTTTTACTTGAATTTTTTTATCTAGACCAAAAGTAACAAACAAGTCTCTTGTATCAGAGTCATTTGTAAAATTCATAGGCTCCTGCTTTCCATAAACTGCAGCATAATTTTCGTTTTCAGATATAGCTTCAACTAAATTTTTAAGCCAATAATTATTTTTTGGAATACAGTGAGCAGAGATGCAGACAATATAATCTCCTTTTGATTCTTTCAAACCCACATTTATTGCCTTCCCAGGTAGAAATTTATTAATATTAATTATTTTTTTTAATTTAAATTCGTTAGCTTTTTTAATAGTTTTATCATCACTATTGTTATCAATAATTATAATTTCAAAATTTTTATAAGTTTGCTTATATATTTTTTTTAAACATTTACTTATCCATCTTTCTTCATTTTTTGTTCTAATTATAATCGTAACTAATTTATTTTGAATCATTAAACTTTTAAAAAAACTTTAAATTTTTTTGATAATCTTTTAAATTGTTGTTCAATTTCATCAGTTATCGGAATTCCATGTTTTAGTCTTAATTTTTTAGATTTAATCTCTGGATCATTAGCAACCATAATATTCTCACCTTTTTTTGGAATTTGATTTCGAATTTCTTTAGACATTTTAGATAGTGACTTTATGAAATCTTTTTGATTAATAACCGCGTCTGTTCTTAAAATAATATAGGATTGTGATAATTTTCTTCTTACATTGAGAGGCGATGTAAACATTGGTGGTATTTTTTTTCCAATATTCATGCCTGAATAAACTCCACACATAATCTCTACCATCATTCCTAAACCAAAACCTTTATATCCCCCAATTGCAATTAATGATTTTGCTAATTTTGTATTTCCTGTAAGGTTGCCATTTTTATCAGCTAATATTTTGTCTTTAAAATTAATATTTTGTTTTTTGTTAGCTAACATTTTGTTCCAAGATATATTGGTTGTAGCCATATCTAAACAAAAGGGTTCTTCATTTTTTCTAGGAGCCGAAAAACAAATCGGATTTGTTCCAAAAAAAGTATCAATTGAATTATGTGTAAGCATTAATGAATCCGCATGTGTAAAACTCATACAAATATATCCTTTTTTTGAGGCATGTATTGCTGAATAAGCTAATGCTCCACAATGCGTCGAATTATATACATTAACAAAGGCTATACCATTTTTTTTAGCCATTTTTATTCCTTCATTAACTGCTTTGATACCAAGGTAATGACCATATGTGTTATCACCATCAATTTTACATATTGATGGAAAAGGATGATATATTTTTATTTTTGGCATTGGGTTTTTTCTACCTAATAATGCAGATTGTGAATAATGCTCAAGTAATCTAATTCCATGAGAGTCAGTACCTCTGATTGAAGTCTCACATAATCCCTCAGATACAATCCTCGCTATTTCAGTTTTTACTCCTGATTTTTTTAATATATTAAATGAAAATTCTAGTAATTTGGAATATTTTATTTTTTTCATTTCAAACTTTAATTTTTTTATTATTTTTTAGACTTTTTTCAACTGCTTCTATTATTTTCACTGTGTCAAGACAGTTTTCAAATGATGGAGTATGTTTATTCAAATAATTCAATGATATTTTTTTATTTTTTAATTTATAAACATTATCTAAAAAATTTTGAATACTTTTTATTCCATAACCGAAGATGTGTAATTCATTATTAAGGGATATTGTAGAAGAAAAATAGGGATTGATATCTAAATTGTTATCTTCATAATTAAGTTTTAAACCTCTATTTTTTTGATCAGAATCTATTCTGCCTTTTGTGCCAATAATTGAAATATATTGATTTGACATTGCAGTTGATGAATTAGGGTCTATCCAATTGGTTAAATGTGATGAAACAAAAGGTTTTTTGTCATTTCTTAACCATTTGATCATTACTTGTATTGAATCATATGTATGAATATTTTTTGAAGCTAAATAATCTTTTTGACCAAATGCCAATAATTCATATGGTTTAAAATTTGTTAAAAATTTAATTAAATCAACATAATGTACTCCCAAGTAATTGAAGACATTTGATTTATGGGACCACAATTTAAATATGTTTTCCGGTATAATTTTCTTTTGGCTATAAGTTATAGAAGCATATTGTAATTTACCCAATCTATTTTCTTTTATTAAAGATTTAATGCTTAAGTTTGCTTCATCAAATCTTTTATGAAATTCAACTGCACCATAAATTTTGTTTTTTTTATAGCAAGATATTAATTTTTTTGCCTCAATTGTTTTTAAACACATGGGCTTTACTACCAAACAGTGAATCCCTTTGTTGCCAATATAACTACATATTTCAAAATGTATATGATCTGGCACACTAACAATAGCACAATGAATATCATATTTGCTAATAATATCTTTATAATTAAAATTCTTTTTACTATTTGGAAAATAATTAATACTAATGTTAGTAGAAATATTTTTAATAAAACTATTAATTTTTTTCTTAGCTCTATTAATCGTACTATTTTTTGTTGAGACTATGAAAATATTAATTTTTCTTTTTTTTGAATAATTAACTAATGCAGGTAATATTGTACCATAACTATCTGATCCTCGACCAGTAACGTACATACCTGCACCTACAATTAAAATATTGAAATCAATCATTTTTTTAAAATTCTATCATATTTTACTTTATTTTTCGAATTTAAGGACTTTATAATTGTATCAACAATAAATAAATCATTTGCATTTTTTACAATAAATGAATTTAAAGTATCAACTTTATAATATTTAATTTTTCCTTTTAAGAATGCATTACCAAACTTTGAATAATTTTTAATAAATTCTTTCCTTTTCCACATCATTAAAGTGTAAACCATTTCTGTTACTGGTTTTAACGATTGTGTTTGTTGAAATTTTATATCTTTTTTAAAATTTAAAATTTTATTTTGATATAAAGCATGCACTTTTCTATCAACAACAGTGTACAGACTATTAGAATTACTTTTTAAAAAATCTTTTACAATTTTATTTATATCTTTTGGGTCTTGTAAAGGAGCTATAGGGTTAACCCAAACTAAGACATCACACTTATAACTTTTAAGAAAATCATAAACTACATCATCTGATTTTATATTGTTACCACCAAGTTTTTTTGGTCTATTGTAAAATCCAACTTTATATCTATTCGCAATTTTTTTAAAAACATTATCATCAGAATTTATAATTATTTTGTCAAAGATATTTGATTCAATTGAAGCATTTATTGAATAATAAATTAGTGGTTTTTTATTTACTAAAGCTAAATTTTTAAATTTAAGCCTTGTACTTCCAATTCTAGCTGGAATCATTGCTATTATTTTATCTGACATTATTCAAGAATACACTTTTATTAAATAAGTATATGTATAAACCTAAGGGTAAAAACATAACAACACATAACCAATTATTGAATAAATTTCCAGTAGGAACAAGTGGAAAAAAATTAATAAAGAAACCTAAATATAAATATAATAAAATCAAATTATTGTTATTAATCTTTTTTAATACACTATTATATACTAGTTTAAATAAACTAATTAAAGATTTAAAATAATAAATTGAGAATATAATAAAGCTTAATATACCTGTTTCAGCTAATAGTTGTAAATAAAAGTTATGTGGATGTGTTTGGCACCCTTTGAAAGATTTATCAAAATCTGTTTTGAAGTTATACTTATCTTCAGAACATAGCTTTCTGAAATTTTTTGGACCTACACCAAAAAAAATATTATGCTTAAACATCTCAAATGCTGATTTATAAATTGTTTCATGTTGAGTCGAAAAAATCATAATTTTTTCATCACTTGCTTTAATTTGATTATATGTATATGAAAAGTTTCGTTGAATTGAACTTGAATCAAGCAATGAAATTAATAAATAAAGACCTAAAAATACTGCAGATGAAAATAACATAACTTTTTTGTAGTTAAACGATAAGAAGGTTACAAATAAAATTATAAAAAGGTATGCAATTGCAGCTCTTTCACCTGCTAAAAAAATTGATATTGAGATTAAAATAAAAATGACAATTATTTTTAAGTTTGGCTTAATTTCCTTATACTTATTAATGAATAAGTACATTGCAATTAAATAAGGAAATAATCTAACTAAATAACTACCTAATTTTAATTCTTCACCAAAAAAACTTGAGACTCTTAAGTCATTATATTTTGGAATGCCAATGATATTATATTCAAAAATATATTGAAAGATTGCATCTGAGCTTAAAATTATTAATAAAATTAATAAAATGTAAAAACTATAATTTATAAATTTTTTATTTTTAATAATAAATATTGAAATCATACAAGCTGATAAAAAAAAACGAATATAGAATAATGAACTTTCATATGAATGGAATGGATCTGAGCTTAATGTTGATGATAAGAGAATTACAACAATCCAAAAAATAAATAATCTAATATATATATTACTAAAATTAATTTGTATTTTTTTACTAAAAATAAAATATATGAAATACAAACTATTTAAACTTATTATTAAGTCTGGTAAAAAAGGACCTGTTACTAAAAAAACAGGTAAAAGCAATGAAAGAAAAAATAAAAGATTAAAAATTTTTTCATCTAAAATTTTTTTAATCATTAGTTTTTTTATAACTATTTCTTAATTCTAGGAATAAAATAAAAAGAAGATAAATTAATACAGAAAAAATTATAAATAAAACAATTGAAAAATATTTTGTTTTATTTTTTATACTATAACTGGATTTTAAGTTTATGAATTTTCCATCAACAATTTTACTAATTTGATAATTGACGTCTGGATATTTAACTGTTTTAAATCTCTCGCAATCAATTACTGTTTGAAAATGAGTATATATATAATTAAGTATACTTACATAGTTTATAAAATCTGGAGATTTATCTTGAATTCTTTCTTCAATATAATCAAAAGGATTTTGATCAGTTGGCAATATTGACTTTAAATATTCATGAATATCTAAATTATTGAACATTACATATCCAGGTAAATATTTTGAATAAAATTGGCATTGAGTCTCAAAATTTTCACTATTAATTTCAATAGAATTGTAAAAATTTTTTAAATCTTTTGAAATATTTTTAATAGTTTTATCTACAAATATATTCATGTCTTTATCTAAATCTGAAAAATAATTATCTTTGTTAGGTTGATATTTTACAATATCAATTAACAATCTAAAATTATTTTGCCCAATATCTAATAATGTAGAATTTAAAAAATTGAAGTACTGAAGATTATTCCTAGTTTTATCTAGTAACAAATTTTTATCATAAAAATATAGAATTTCTTTTTTTACTAAATTAAGTATTTTTTTTTCCAAATATGAAATATCAAATTTTAAATATGCAGCACTATGATGATCTTTAAATAGAGCAGAATTACAATTTACTAAATATGTATCTTCGTTTTCAATACTTTTGCAAAAATTTATTTTAGATCCAAGATCATGTAGTTCTGAAATGAAACTTTTATCTAGTGTTATTTCAAAGTTATAAAAATGAGCATAATTAGTTGTTTTATAAATATATAAAAAATAGAAACTAAGTGATAATATAATTAAGATAAAAAGATATTTTATATTCTTTAAAGCTGTATGATATACAAAAAGTAATTTTTCAACTAAAATGGTTTCATTGTTATTCATAAAATTTAATTAGATAATATATCATTTATTATATTAATTTATTTTTTTATCATTAAATTATTTATTATAATTTTGATTTATTGTTCTATTTCTAGTAACTCTGCTATATTATATTTATTAGGTTTTATAAAATACTCATCAATTATTTTATTATCATAGTCTTTCTTTAAGTTTTTATTTTTTAAATTATAAAAATGAATTATATTTTTTTGTAGATCAATATTATCATATGAAATTTTATAGAATTTTTTCGATATTGCTGAGGGTATTGATATATTATTTAAATTCGAAAGCGGGTTGAAAAATATTAAATCTATATTTTGTGCTAATGCCTCTAGTGCTGCGCTTGTGAAATTACAAATAATTAAATTTGTATCAACTAATTCTTTAGAAAATTCTGTTTCTGATTTTTTAAAATTATTATTCAATTTAACATCTTGTTTTGTAAAAGGGTGATATCGAATGTATACTCTAGATTTTTGTGGAAATTTTATTTTTCTTAATTCTGAAATTATTATATCAGAAATAATATAAGATGAGGGCAATATTACTAAAATTTTGTAAAAATCAGTTTTTATATTCATTTGTCTTGTAAATAAAGATCTAAATCTTAAAGCTGGACCTGTTTGTATAATATTAGTATCTAAATATTTTGCTGCTTCTTTAACAAATCCTTTTCCAATAACAATAATTTTTTTTGGCAATACTTTTGACTGTCTTTCAAATTCAGTGGGGTACATTTGACTTATATATAAATTAGGTGGAACTAAGCCCCTGTAGCCCTTTATAATGATATTAGGATAATACTTATTAAAACCAAGGTTCCATGCTTTATCAATTATTTGATTTTCAAACCAATCAATACTGCACTTAATATCAACTTTATTCTTATTTAAATTTTTAATAAAAATATATGTTAAAATAGTTTCATAAACAAAATAATATTTTGCGTCTTTGTCGTTTATTTCAGTTAATAGTTCTTTAAGATTAAATTCTGAGTAATTAAGATTGAAATTGACTTTTTTAT
>CACBDX010000032.1 GCA_902538155.1 uncultured Alphaproteobacteria bacterium | reverse complement strand
CCACAAAGTTTTGCAGCAAGAATGACAGTTAGAGATATTATAGCAGAACCTTTAGAAGTTATGAAAATAACAAATTCAAGACAAGAGACTGATGAAAGAGTAAGAGATATAGCAGCTAAATGTAGATTAAATATTGAACATCTAAGAAGATTTCCTCATGCATTTTCTGGAGGACAAAGGCAAAGGATATCAATTGCAAGAGCCTTAGTAAGTAATCCAAAATTTATTGTAGCAGACGAAAGTGTTGCTGCTTTAGATGTATCAATACAAGCAGATATATTAAATCTTTTAAAACAACTTCAAACCGAGCTTAAACTAACTTACTTATTCATAAGTCATGATTTAAGTGTAGTAGCGCATGTATGTGATGTCGTTGCAGTTATGTATTTGGGGCACATAGTTGAAATGGGACCCTCTAGACAATTATTTAAGAACCCTAAACATTCTTATACAAAAGCATTATTATCTTCTATTCCATCAATTGATCCAGAGAAAAGATCTCAAGCTATAGAGCTAAAAGGAGAAATTCCTAGTGCACTAAATCCACCTCCAGGTTGTGTGTTTAGAACTAGATGTCCTAATCCCGGAATAGATTGCAAAGGTGGAGAAATAAAAATGGGGCTTACTGAAGTTGAACCAGGTCATTGGGTCGATCAGTGTTGTGCTCTATAAGCTGTTTTAATAATCGGAATGAAAAATATTGCATTTATTGGAACCTCTCATATTCATGCACCAAATTTTATTTCTAAGGTAATTTCAAACAATCAAATTAATTGCATTGGTGTTTGGGATAAAGACAAGAACAGGTCTAAAAGTGATTCTGAAAATCTGAAATGTAAGAATTATGATGACTATATTAATTTACTGAAAGAACCTAATTTAGATGGTGTTATTGTTTGTTCAGAAACTAACTTGCACTATGAATTAGTTAAAAAAATTACTGAACATAAAAAACACTGCTTTATTGAAAAACCTCTCGGAATAGGGAAAAAAGATTCTTTTGAAATGGCAAACTTAATAGAATCTTCAAAAATTATTTTTCAAACTGGCTATTTCATGAGAAGCAATCCTGTATACATAAAACTTAAAGAATTAATTACTACTAACTATTTTGGTGATATTTCAAGAATTCGACTCGTTAATTGCCATGACGGTATTATGAGAGATATTTTCCAAAACTATCAATGGATGACAGATCCTAAAATTGCAGGAGTTGGAGCTTTTGGCGATTTAGGAACACATGTTTTAGATCTTCTTTTGTGGTTTTTTTCTGATGTTGAGTCAGTAAGCGCAACCTTTACAAAAATATATAATCAATACCCGGGTTGTGAAGAAAGTGGAGAAGCATTAATAAAATTTAAAAGTGGATTAATTGCTAGTATTGCAGCAGGTTGGATAGATATAGAGCAACCATATACTATTTTTTTAAGCGGAACAAAAGCTCATGCAAGAACAACGATTGATAAATTAATTATAAATGAAAATAAGGATGGTGCAAAAATAGAAAGAATAGAAGAAAATTTACCAGAAACATTACCTCATGCATTTGATTTATTTCTTAATGCACTAATAAACAATGATAACAAAAACTTAGTAACTCCTTCAGAAGCTGCATTGAGAAGTAGTATAATGGAATCAATTTACCAGTCAGAAAAAGAAAAAAAATGGATAAATATCTAAATAAAAAAAAATGTACAAATGAGTAAATTAAAAGTTGGTATCATTGGTGTGGGAGGTATTGCAAAACTACATGTTCCTGGTTGGCACATGTCTGAACATACTGAATTAATAGCAGGCTCTGATATAAACAAATCAATTCTTGAAGATTGGGGTAATACAAATCAAATAAAAAAATTATATCTTGATTCTTTAGACATGATTAATGATCCAGATATAGATATTATAGATATTTGTGCACCTAATAACTATCACTGTGATTTAGCAATTAAAGCAATGGAAGCTGGCAAAGATGTTTTATGTGAAAAACCCTTAGCCCCAAATGCTTTG
Source organism: uncultured Alphaproteobacteria bacterium (assembly GCA_902538155.1). GTDB lineage: Bacteria > Pseudomonadota > Alphaproteobacteria > HIMB59 > CACPNW01. The sequence continues at coordinate 5,970 of CACBDX010000032.1, read as the reverse complement.
CAAATAAAAAAAATGATTGAAGTAAGAGATCAAACGAAGAAAAAATTAATGTGTGCTCAACATTTTAGATTTAGAAAAGATTCTCAGTTAATAAAAGATCAATCCAAATCAATTGGATCGATATATCATGCACGCTCCTGGATGCTTAGAAGAAATTATTTACCAGTCTCACTTGGTTTTTTAAAAAAAGAAAATTCGGGAGGAGGGCCTTGTATTGACATAGGGGTACACGTATTAGACTTAACTCTTTGGTTTATGAATAATCCTGAGCCATTTTCTGTCACTGGCGTATCAAAAACAGAATTAGCCAAGCAACAAACATCTTTTAGTGGTTATGGTGAGTACGATAAGGAAGCAATGGACGTTGAAGATTTTGCAGCAGCTTTTGTAAGGTTTAAAAATGGCGCATCTCTAATGCTTGAAGTATCATGGATGCTTCACCATAAATTGCCAGAGGATAAACTAGAAGATATGCAGGTATGGTTATATGGAAGGGAAGCTGGTTTACATTGGCCCAACTGTGAAATTATAAAAAATGATATCAGTTCTCAAACTCATATAACTAAAAAAATAGAAGGAAATTTAAAAGACAACATTGAAGCTCATGCTAAAGAATGTATTGAGTTTGCAGAGTTTGTAGCAAATGATCAAGCTGTTACTATTCCAGCTGAACACTCTCTTCAAGTAATGAAAATCTTAGATGGAATTTATAAAAGTCAAGAAATAGGAAAAGAAATTATTTTAGATGAATAAATTATGATTAATGAAAAATAATTTATTTTTAGCTGTTATTCTATCACTTTCAGGTTTGTTCTTATTAGACTGTATGGGCATTGCGATAAAGTTTTTACGAAACGAATATCCAGCAGCTCAACTTTCTGTTTTTAGAAATTTATTTGGGATGATTCCATGTGTTATTGCTTTATATTTTTCACATGATTGGCATCGCAATGGTAGGCAAATAAAAATAACACAATGGAAGTTAGGATTATTTCGAGGAGTATTTGTAGCGCTTGCTCAATTGTGTTTATACACTTCTTATGCCTACCTCCCTTTTGCTTTAGTTGCTACGATGGAATACACAGGACCTATGATGGTTACCCTTCTTGCTATTCCTATATTAGGTGAAAAATTTGGTTGGTACAAAATGAGTGCAGTAATTTCTGGTTTTGCAGGTATAGTTTTAATTATGCAACCTTGGTCATCAGATTTTAATTATATGTTATTATTACCTATCCTTTCTGCTTTTGGATATTCATTAGCAAGAGTAACATCCTTAAGTTTTGAGAATCATGTTCCTTCACCACTGATCAACTTGTATGGTCAAACTGGAACAATCACAGTTGCATGTATGTTAGTGATGTTTTTTGGTATGTGGGAAAATTTCAAAAGTGTAAATGATTTCTTAGTAGTTTGTGTAATGGGAATAGCTGGAGGATCTGGAACTTTATTATTAATATATGGCGCAAGAAAAGCAGAACTTAGCAAAATTATGCCATTTGATTACATTGAGATATTTTTTGCACTTATTTTAGGTTGGATATTTTTTGCAGAATGGCCAGTTGATCAACTCTTCCCAGGTGCTTTTTTCATAGTTTTAGGCGGATTAATCATTTATCTTCAACAAAGAAAAAATAATTTTCAAAGATTAAGGAAAACATAATGGAATACAAAATTACCAAACTTCAAAATGATAAAGGTTTAGATATTGACATAGTTAATATTATTAACTCAAACAACTATAGTTTTAGTTTTTATACATATGGCGGCTATATGAGTGAAGTTTGTATTCCAACTTCTTCTAATGTCTCTGAAAAAGAGGATGTATTATTAGGCTATAGTAATTTAGACGATTGTCTGGAAGCTCATGGATATTTTAATTCAATTATTGGAAGAGTTTGTAATAGAATAGGGCAAAGTAAATTTACTCTTAATGGGGAAGAATATAATTTATATTCTAATACCGAGCCTGATCATCTTCATGGTGGAAAGGAAGGTTTTAATAAAAAGATTTGGAAAATAGCTGATATTAAAAAAAAAAGTGAAAGTATAAAAGTAGAGCTTACTTACCACTCTAAACATTTAGAAGAAAATTATCCAGGCAACTTAAATTGCAAAACTATTTATGAACTTAATAACAATAACGAAATTCAAATTTCCTTTAATGCTATTTCTGACCAAGATACTATTGTTAATATGACTAATCATAATTATTGGAATTTTCATGGTCATAAAGATAATTACAAAAATATTACTGATCATGTTGTAAGAATATCATCAAATCAAATTTGTGAAACTGATGAGGGGTCAATTCCTACTGGTAAATTACTCGATGTAGTTAATACAAAATATGATCTAAATAATTCATTTGAAATAAATAATGCTTTTTTAGAAAGTGGTGGTATCGATCATAATTATGTTCTTAAAGATCATTCAATTGATAAGTCTATAGCTTCCATCTACAGTAAAATTACTGGTATGGGAGTTGAATACTCTACAGATCAACCTGGAATACAATTTTATACTGGGAATATGATGAAAGACTCATACGATGGCAAACATAATCGTAATTATGGCTTACAATACGGTATGTGTCTAGAGACGCAAATTTTTCCTGATGCTATTAATCAACCAAATTTTCCATCAACTATATTAAAAGAAGGTGAAAAATATAATTCAAACACAAAAATAAAATTAAGAAATGATTTTAAATAAATTAATTTATTGTTTTTATAATTTTATATCTATAGACATCCGCATAAATGAAAATTAGTAAAAAAATCATCGATAATTTAAAAAAAGGTGGAGTAGATTTTTATTTAAGTGTTCCGTGTAAGTTGTTAGCTAATATGATTGATATTCTTGAAAATGATAAGGATGTTTACTATTCGGCTGTACCACGTGAGGAAGAAGGTATGGGTATCTGTGCTGGAGCTTATTTAGGAAATAAATTTCCGTGTATAATGATGCAAAATACAGGAATAGGAAATTCAGTAAATGCTATTGTTTCTTTATTACAATTATATCAAATGCCCGTTGTTTTTCTAATTAGTTACAGAGGTACACCAGGTGAACCAGTAGGAGCACAAGGTGGAATGGCTAAAATAACTCAAGATATTTTACAAACTTTAAGAATACCTATGTTGCACTGTTCTTCAGAAAATGATCTTGAGAAAATTTCAACATTTAGCAAACATGCAAAAGTTGTTGAGTCACCAGTTGCTATATTATGTGATTTCAATTTAATGAAAGATGACAAATGAACCGGTTTGACTTATTAAATAAAATACAAAATATTCTTAAAGATAACTTAGTAATTTGCAACATAGGTCTTCCATCTCAAGAGTTATATAAAATTAATGATCAACCAAACTTTTTTTATATGTTAGGCAGTATGGGTTTGTCTTCTTCTATTGGTTTAGGTTTGTCATTATCTCAAAATAAACATGTTATTAGTATAGATGGGGATGGATCTGTTTTAATGAATATGAATACACTAGCAACAATTGGTAACAGAGCACCATCAAATTATACTTTATTAATAATTGACAATGGATCTTATGGTTCAACTGGAGATCAAAGAACATTCACTGATGAAAATACCTCTTTAAAAGACGTTGCACTTGGAGCTGGCTGTAAAAAAGTAATCGAATGCTCAGGAGAAGAAACTTTAAATCAATTATCAAAAGCTATTGAAGACAAAAATAATTCTTATGTAATTATTTCAAAGATTAATTCAGGTAACGTTAAAATTGATCCTATACCCCTCAATCCTATAACCATAAGAGATAGGTTTAGAAAATTTATTGGTATAGTTAAATATCTATAAAAACTTTTTATGATCATTTGTGCAGGATCAATATTTGCAGACTACATAAGTAAAATAGAAAAGTTTCCAAAAAAACCAATTAAAGTTTTATCAAGCAATATTGATAGAAGGCTGGGTGGATCAGCAGCAGTATCAGCATTTACTGCAAAAAAATTGGGATTTAATTCAAAGTTTATTGGTAAATTTGGTGATGACGATTCATCAATTTTCTTAAGAAATGAATTTAAAAAATTTTCCATAAATATAGAAAAATCAATTACTATAAAAAACTGTCAATCATCTCAAAGTTTTGTAATTGAAGATTCTAAGGGTGAAAGATTGTTAGCAGCTTACAATGATCCAAAGTTACTTAAATATAAAAAGTTGCCAAATTTAGAGTTTAGTAAAAAAGATATTTATTCAATAGATATGAGATGGATTAGTGTAGCTACTAAAATTGCTATAAATGCTAAGAAAAAAAATATTAAATGTGTTGCTGATTTGGATAATTTTAAAAACTCCTCAAGTATTTCAAAGATCATAAAAAATGCTTCCCATCCTATATTTTCTGAAGAAGGATTGAAAATATATAAAAAAAATAAGAGTTTTGAATCCGCTCTTTTTCAAATATTTAATGAAACAAAAAAATTTGTAGCAGTTACTATGGGATCGGGAGGAGTTTATTGGGTAGAAAATAATTCATTATATCACTGTAAAGTTCCTAAAGTAAAAACTGTTGAAACAAATTGTGCAGGAGATGTTTTTCATGGTGCTTTTGCATCAGCGTTATCACAAAATAAATCAAATTCTGAAAGTATTTTATTTGCCGCTGCAACAGCAACATTAAAGTGTATGAAAACTGGTGGAATATACTCAATACCTAAAATGAATATAGTAAACAGGTTTATAAAAAAATTAAAAATTAAAAAAATTAAATGAAAAAAATATTAATTACCGAATTCCTAAATCAAGATGCTCTAAAAAATTTAAATCAAGATTTTAAGGTTATCTACAGATCTGAAGCTTGGTCGGATAAAGATTATTTAAAAAAAGAAATACATAATTTTGATGGAATTATTGTAAGAAATAAAACAAAACTAGATAAGAGTGTCTTAGAAAAAGCTTTTAAATTAAAATTTATAGGAAGACTTGGTGTTGGCCTTGATAATATAGATACTGAATATTGCAAAAATAATAATATATTTGTGCAGCCTGCAACAGGCATGAATGCTGATTCTGTTGCTGAATACGTAATTAATTCATCACTTACGCTATTAAAAAAAACTACTATAGTAAATATACAAACTCAAAATGGAAAATGGCCAAGAACAACATTAATTACAAGAGAATTAAAGGGTAAGACACTAGGACTTATAGGATTCGGAAATATATCTAAAAAAGTTTTGAAGCTTTTTAATGCTTTTGATGTTTCTACAATTACATTTGATCCATATGTGTCTCCAGAAGAAACAAATTCACATAATGTTAGAAAAGTATCTTTTGAAGAAATTCTTAATTCAGCAGATATCATATCCATTCATGTTCCTCTTAATTATGAGACCAAATACTTATTTAATAATGAGTCATTTCTTAAAATGAAGAGAAAACCAATAATTATTAATTCTTCAAGAGGAGGCATAATAAACGAAACGGAATTACTTGAAGCTTATTTTAATAATAATATTTCTGGTTTTGCTTTAGATGTTTTTGAAAGTGAGCCTGTTAATAAAACATTTTTATCAAAAATAACAAATGAAATGAATTGTATTCTAACACCACATAATGCAGGAGTAACTGAAGAATCTAATGAAAGGGTTAGTAAATTTATTATAAAAAAAACAAATGAATTTCTTCAGAATTTTAAAGATTAAATTCACTCATTTTAATTACACGATTTTCTTTTATTGATAGTTCTGCTGCTTGTCCTATAGCAACGGACATTAAACCATCTTCGAGTGAAACATCAGGTAGAGTATTATTTTTAATAGCATCATAAAATGCTAAATGTTCAAAAAATGTTGATCCATGATGGTGTCCTGCCATTAATATTCTTTTATCAACTTCTATATCATCAGTTATTATAGTAGAATTATTTCTCATTCCCATTTTTACTTCAGAGATATTTTTACCGGAATCGTGAGATGGAACAAATGCTTCAATTT
>CACBDX010000031.1 GCA_902538155.1 uncultured Alphaproteobacteria bacterium | reverse complement strand
GCTAATATATATGATCTTGATATATTGGAAAAAAATTTCCAAGATACTCAAAATAACGTAACTCGATTTCTTGTTATGCAAAAAAATTTATTAGATATAAATCCAGAAACAAAGGATATCCTTACAACATTAGTATTTACAGTTAGAAGTATTCCAGCAGTTTTATACAAATGTCTTGGTGGATTTGCTAGTAATGGTGTTAATATAACTAAACTTGAGAGTTACATTCACCCACAGGGTTTTGATGTTGCACAATTTTATATAGATTTTGAGGGACATCCTGAAAATACTTCTGTAAAATTAGCATTAGAAGAGATGAAATTTTTTTGTAAGAAGATAGAAATCCTTGGAGTATATGAGAAATCTTCATTCAGGAAAAAATAAGATTTTTTAAAAAGTCTATTTATATTTTATTTACATTAATGTTATATTGCTACAGGGAGGATTGAGGGCAAATAAATTGCTAATCCAGTCAGATCTGAAAAGAAGCAGCTGTAACAATCTTGTTTGGGTCTCAACTCCTTCCATTAATTATAATGACAGAAGAAAAAAAATATAAAGTTTTAGCTAGAAAATACAGACCGCAAAAATTTGAAGATTTAATTGGTCAAGAATTATTAGTAAAAATTCTATCAAACGCTATTAATAATGACCGGCTAGCTCACGCATATATTCTAACAGGTGTCAGAGGAGTTGGAAAAACTACCACTGCTAGACTTATAGCGATGAGTATTAATTGTAAGAATAGAGATAAAAAAAATTGTGAACCATGTGGAAATTGTGATTCGTGCAAATCAACAACTTCCGACAGTAATCTTGACGTTATTGAGATTGATGCAGCATCGAATACTGGCGTTGATGACATTAGAGAAATAATTGACAATGTAAAATATAAACCCGTTATTGGAGATTATAAAATATTTATAATTGATGAAGTTCATATGCTTTCAAAAAGTGCATTCAATGCGCTGCTTAAAACTTTAGAAGAACCACCTGAACATGTTAAATTTATTTTTGCCACTACAGAAATTAAAAAAGTACCAATAACTGTTTTATCAAGGTGTCAGAGATTTGATTTACATAGAATAGAGAATAAAATTTTATCAGATCATTTATTAAAAATTTCCAAACTAGAAAATATTGATATTGATTTAGACGCTATTTCATTAATTGTTAGATCGGCAGATGGATCTGTAAGAGATGGTCTTAGTCTATTAGATCAAGCAATAACTAGTCCAAATGAAAAAGTTGACTCGCAAACTGTAATAAGCATGCTGGGATTAGCTGATAGAGAAAAAATATTTAACTTAGTTGAAATTATTTTAGAAGGAGATGCCCTTGGTGCAATTAATAAGTATAAAGAGTTGTATGAGTTAGGGGCAGATATAGCAATGATATTTGATGAACTATTAAACGTAGTACATTTTCTTGTTCAAATAAAGATAGCACCAGATTTAAAAGATGACATTTATATTCCAGAATTTGAAAGAAATAAGGGTTCTGACCTATCTTCAAAAATGACATTAAATAATTTGAATATAATATGGCAAATTTTATTTAAAGGTTATCAAGAATTACAAAATAGTTCTCATTTATATCAACATGGAGAAATGATTATTTTAAGAATTATTTATTTACATGATGGTCCAAGCCCAGAAGATCTAATTAAAAAAATGGACAAAGAAGTAGTAAAAAAAGAACCCTTAGAAAAAAATCTTGAACTACAAAATGAATCTAATGAAAGTAACAAAGTTCTAAACTTTAATGCAAATAAAAAAGAAATTCCGCCAAAAGAAAATGTAAATATTAAACCTGTTCAAGACTTCAGACATTTTGTTGATATGTTTTTTAAAAATAGAGAAGGATTACTTCACACTAAGCTATACAATGATGTGCAGTTAGTCTCTTTTAAAGAGGGAGAGGTTACTCTAAACACATCTAAAATTAATGACACTGGCTTCAATAGAACTGTTGCGAAATTAATTTCTAAATGGACTGGAAGAATATGGCAGATACATTCATCTACAAGCAATCTTGGAAAAAGTTTGCATGATGAAGATATTATTAACCAACAAAAAGAAATTGAAATAATGAAAAATCATCCAGAAGTAAAAAAAATATTAAAAGAATTTCCTGAAAGTAAAATTCACGCTATTACAGAACTCGGTGAAATAAATGATGATAATACAGATATAAATCTACCAAAGATGAAAAAGGAGAAATAATGGTTAATTTAGGTAATATGATGAAGCAAGCCCAACAGTTGCAAAAGAAAATGGCTGAAGCACAGAATAAATTAAATGATATTGAAGTTGAAGGTACTTCTGGAGGAGGTCTTATTAAGGTAACAGCTACAGCAAAAGGTATTTTTAAAAGAATTTCAATTGACGATAGCTTAATCAAACAAGACGAGAAAGAAATACTTGAAGATCTGATAGTCGCTGCAATAAATGATGCCAAAGAAAAAGGAGAAGCTGCTGCCCAAGAAGAAATGAAAAATCTCACAGGTGGCCTACCATTACCTCCAGGAATGAAACTTCCTTTCTAAACATGGAGCAATCCCCAATAGATAAATTAATAAACGATATTTCAAAACTTCCAGGATTAGGACGAAGATCGGCTCAAAGAATTGCTCTTTTTTTATTAAAAAATAAAGATAAAAATTTATCTCCTTTAATTGAGAGTTTAAACTTATCTTATAATAAAATTATTGAGTGTTCAGAATGTGGAAATATAGACATGGTAAATCCATGCAATATTTGTGCAAATCCTAAAAGGGATAAAACAACTATTTGTGTTGTTGAGGATGTGTCAGATTTGTGGACATTTGAAAAAGTAGGATTTTATCGTGGCCTCTATAATGTTTTAGGTGGTTCATTATCAGCGATTCAAGGTATAGGAACTGATGAATTGAAAATAGAACATCTACTAAAGAGAATTGAAACAAACAATGTTAAAGAAATTATTCTTGCCTTAAGTACAACTATGGAAGGACAAACAACATCTTTTGTTATTGCAGATAAGCTGGAAAAATTTAAAGATTTAAACGTAACAAGACTTGCACAAGGAATCCCTATGGGTGGAGAAGTACACTACTTAGATGAAAACACATTAAATACAGCATTCCAATCTAGAAAAAAAATTACATAAATAAAAATGGATAAATTACTTTACGTACCAAATCCACTTTTACGCCAAAAAGCAGATAAAATTCAGTCTGTTGGAGTTAAGGAAAAAGAAATTGCCAAAAAAATGATGCAAATAATGATAAAAGCACCAGGTGTAGGTTTGGCAGCAAATCAAATTGGAATTCTAAAACAAATTGTGACTATATTTTTTGTAGATCAAGAGACTAAAAAAGAAACACAATATACATTATTTAACCCAAATATTGTTTCATACTCTCAAGAAAAAATTGTTATGGAAGAGGGTTGTTTATCTCTTCCTGAACAATTTGCAGAAATTGAGAGACCTCAAAATATAGTAGTCGAGTACTTAGATGAAAATAACAAACACATAACAAAAGAAGTGGGTGGAGTGGAATCAAGAATTTTACAACATGAAATTGATCATCTTTCTGGAAAGTTATTTGTAGATTATCTTTCTTCATTAAAAAGGAATATAATGATCAAAAAAGTACAAAAATTACTAAAAACAAAAAATTATGAATAATAAAAAAATAATTTTCATGGGTTCGCCTAAAATAGCCTCTGACTATCTTGAGGCTTTAATTAAAAGCAATTTCATAATTTCCGCAGTATTTTCACAACCCCCAAAAAAGAAATCTAGAGGAATGAAAATAATTGAATCTGAAGTCCATCAACTTGCAAATAAAAATAACATTGAAGTTTTTTGTCCAAATACGTTTGATAAAGATACTATTGAGACAGTGAAAAAATTAGATCCAGATTTAATTATTGTCATGGCATACGGTAAAATATTACCAAAAGATATTTTAGATTTACCACCATTTGGTTGTATCAATGTCCATGTCTCTTTGTTGCCTAGATGGAGGGGTGCAGCCCCAATAGAGCATTCTTTAATGAATGGTGATAAAGAAACAGGTATATCAATAATACAGCTAATCGAAAAATTAGATGCTGGACCAATTATTAATCAAAAAAAAGTTGATATAGAAGACAGTTGTAATAAAAACGAACTGATTCAAAAATTAACAGAGGTTGGCATAAAATTATTAGTGGAAACTATTCCTCTTATATTTGATAAAAAAATTTCTTATTCCGATCAGGATGATAATGATGCAACATATGCAAATAAAATTTCTTCACTAAACAGAAAAATTAATTTCTATAAATCTATAAATGAAGTTTTAAATCTTATAAGAGCACATTCTCCTAAACCTGGTGCTTGGTTTACTATACAAAATGAAAGAATTAAAATCATTAAAGCAAGAAAATCAAATTCTATTGGTAATGCATCGACAATTCTTAACGAAACCTTTGATATTGGTTGTAAAGATGGAAGTATTGAGCCACTAATTTTACAAAGAGAGGGCAAAAATCCTATTTCTAAAGATGATTTTCTTCGAGGTTATAGTCTTAAGATTAATGATATAATAAATGCCTAACTACAAGATAATATTAGAATATGACGGGACTAATTATGTTGGTTGGCAACGTCAAGAAAATGGTTTTTCAATTCAACAATTGGTTGAAGAGGCAATAGAAAAACTATCAAAACAAAAAATAACACTTTTTGGAGCTGGTCGAACAGATGCAGGTGTTCATGCAAGAGGACAAGTAGCTAATTTTGAATTAGACCAACATTTTGATACTGACACTATCAGAGATGGCATTAATCATTATCTAAGACCCCAACAAGTATCTGTTTTACATGCTGAAGAAGTGGATAAAGACTTTAATTCTAGATTTTCAGCAAAATTGAGATGGTATGAATACAAGATCTTAAATAGAAGATCACCTATTACGTTAGAGCAAAACAAAGTTTGGTGTGTACATAAAAAAATAGATACTGAAAAAATGATAAAACAATCACAACAATTTATAGGCAAATTTGATTTATCTGCTTTTAGGTCAATAAATTGCCAATCGAAATCACCAATTAAATCTATTAATTCACTTGATATAAATTTTAATCATGATGAAATAAATTTTTTAATATCAGCTAAATCCTTTTTACATTCTCAAGTTAGAATTATGGTAGGCACACTAGTCGACATAGGATTAAATAAAATAGAAAAATCTATTTCAGAAATTATTCAATCCAAAAAAAGAGAATTTGCTGGAGTGACTGCACCACCAGAAGGATTATATTTAATAAAAATAGATTATTAATAAAAGCCGATTTCCGATAAACAAATATCAGCTTGAAAATCTTTGAATCCAGCAACAAGTCCTAATGTTTTAATATTCTGACCTACTAATTTTTTAGGTTGATATGCATTTGATTTTTTAAATTCACTAAAGGGTGCTTTTATTACTGTCCACTCAGAATTAGTTTTAAAACTATACTTATAATATTGCCATGGAGCCATCGTCAGAGCGGTTCTTACATGAATTGAATACTCTTCATTATTACCAAACACTTTAAAATAAACACCCTCAAACTCTTCTGTTGATATTGAAGGTTTTAATTGATTTCTTATCTGAATAAAGCCACCGTTATTTTCAGTCGTGACATCTCCTGTCATATGATAACAATTAACATCATTAACTTTTGATATGATTGCTTTACCTTGCGACAATCCACCCATCACTCCATCAGTAAAAAAAGCCCAATTTTGACCTTGAGAAGAAATTCCAGGCGTTTCTAATTTATCAAGTATCATTTTATTTTGAGATTGAAGATTGAATGAAAAAAATAAAATAAAAATAAAAATTATTAAACTTTTCAATTTTTACGATTTTCTGTTAATTTTTTCTTAATAAGAGATAAACCTGTTTCAACCTTAGATTTATAAGATTCTTCAAATGCCTTTAACTGCCAATCTGATAATCTAGATTTTAGTTCAGATAAATTATTTTGTTTCCATTCATTTGAGGTATTTTCATCTTTCCAAATATCTTTCTCTTCATTAGTTCTTCCACAGCCGTAGCAATACCCTGAGATTGGGTCAGTTTTACAGACGCTAATGCAAGGCGAAGTTACTTTGTTCTGTTCCATGATAATATACATATATTTTTTTTTAGTTTATTCCATTAAAACGATGTAAAACTTTAAAATTATGACTGATTTTAGCTATTTAAATGTTGATAATGCTTATAAATTAATCAATCAAAAGGTAACAAAAACTCCTTTGGTAACTAATGATTATATTAATAATTTTTTAGAAGCAGAAATTTATTTTAAACTTGAAAATTTACAAAATACTGGATCATTTAAACTACGTGGAGCTACACATAAAATCACAAAATTATTAGAAAATGTAAAAGACTCAGGTGTAGTGGCATATTCATCAGGTAATCATGCACAAGCTGTTGCTTATGCATCTATGATTAATAGCATTAGTGCAAAGATAATAATGCCTAAAACTGCACCTCAAATAAAAATTGAAAACACAAAAAATTATGGAGCAGAAGTTATATTATATGACACTTATTTTCAAAATAGAGAAGAGATAGGAATGGAAATTCAAAAGAAGGATAATAGAACTCTTATTAAACCCTATGATGATGAAGATATAATTGCTGGTCAAGGAACTGCAGCTATTGAAATTGTAAATGATTTAAAAGAGCAATCAATTGAACCTGATCTTTATTTATGTTGTTGTGGAGGTGGCGGCCTTATTGCAGGAACATCAACTTACCTAAAACATATTTATCCAAATATAAGATCATACTCTGTGGAGCCCGATGAATTTGATGACACAAAAAGATCTTTAGAAGCTGGTAAACTTATAGAAAATAAAAAAAATGCTAAATCTTTTTGTGATGCACTATTGGCACCACAACCTGGTAATATAACTTTTCAAATTAATTCAAATAATCTTGAAGGAGGACTAAGTGTTTCTGATGAAGAAGTAAAAAAGACAATAATTTTACTAGCTGAACAACTTAAAATAGTTGTGGAACCAGGAGGAGCAGTTGCAGCTGCAGCAGTATTAAATAATAAAATTGATGTTAAAAATAAGAAAATTATAGTTATGATTTCTGGCGGTAATATCGATCTAAGTTTATTTGACAAGTTATAATGAATCAATCAAATTTAAAAAAATTACAAAATCTATTAAAAGAAAAAGATATCGATATTTTTGTCATTAATAGAAGTGATGAATTTTTAAATGAGTATATTTCCCCAAATGCAGAAAGATTAAATTTTATAACAAATTTTTCTGGTTCAGCAGGAAGAGCAATTATAACACCAACAGATGCCTTCTTGTATGTTGATGGACGATATACTTTTCAAGCGAATACTCAAATTAATGCCAAAGAAATTCAGCCAAAACATTTAAATAGCTTTTGGACAGATTTAGAAAAAATTATATTAGAAACAGAATATAAAATTGCATTAGATCCAACTCTTCATTCAATTATAGAAATTGAAAAAGTGGAAAAAATGTTAGAGAATTCAAATTCTCAACTCCAACTAATAGATAAAAATTTTGTTGATTTAATATGGGAGAATCAACCAAAAACTCAGTATACAGATATATTTGATCACCCAACAAGTTTTGCTGGTCAGGGCAGAAGTGAAAAATTAGATATTTTTAAAAAATTTTTATATCAAAATGAAATTGATCATTACTTTGTTTCTGGGCTTGATAATATTGCTTGGCTATTAAATTTAAGAGCAGATGATATTAAGTATACACCGCTGCTTTATTCTTATCTTCTAATTTCAAAAAATAATAAACACTCTTTGTATATTAAAGAGTCTTCAATGCCAGAAATTCTAAAAAAAGAAATCCAAACACTAATAAATATTAATAATATTGAAAATATAGGATCAATTTTTAATAACATTAATTCATCTGAAACAATTGGTTTAGATTTTAATTCCACCACTTATTACTTTTTAGATCTTTTAAGAAA
>CACBDX010000030.1 GCA_902538155.1 uncultured Alphaproteobacteria bacterium | reverse complement strand
TGCTTATTGGTTTTTCAGCATTAAAATTAATTCCTCTAGAACAGATAAAAGCTATTTCATTTGTAACGCCCATAATCGTTGTAGTTTTAAGTGTTATTTTTTTAAAAGAAAAAATTTATTTAATTCGAATTGCATCATTATTTATAGGACTAATTGGTGTATTAGTTATACTTCGTCCTGGTTATGTAAGCATAAATGTTGGTGTCTATATGGTTCTATGCTCTTGTACGATTTGGTCTGTAGTTGTAATAATTACTAAATTTGCAGCAAAAGTAGATAGTGCTTTTACAATTTTATCTTATCAATATACTCTAGTTACATTTTTATCATTTCCAATTGCTTTATATTTTTGGCAAACCCCAAGTTCTCAAACTATTTTGTATTTAATTTTAGCTGGTATAGCTGGAACTGCAGTTCACTATTGTATTAATTCTGCATACAAACTTACTTCATTATCTGTTTTACAGCCAATCAATTTTTCAAGATTACTATTTGCATCTTTAGCAGGTTTTTTAATATTCAAAGAAGTACCCGATATATTTACAATTTTAGGTGGATTAATTATTTTTTCCTCAATAATGATTATCACTTATAGAGAAAATTATCTTAAAAAAGATATAGCAAAGCAATCAATACCAGTTAAACTTTAATTTTATTAATGAATAATAACATTAAAGCTATTTTGTTAACTATGTCTGCGTCTTTTTTTGCAGTTTTAATGGAAGCATTAATACGTGCAGCACAATACGACTCAAATGTTTTTACTATCGGTTTTTTAAGATTTTTTTTTGGATTATTAATTATTTTTCCATATTTAGTAAAAAATAAATTTACTACTTATAAAACTAAAAATATAAAATTTTATATTGTTCGAGGATTATTTAATATTCCTGTTATGATTTTAGGTTTCGGTGCTCTTGTCTACATTCCTTTTGAACAATTTAAAGCTATGAATTTTTTAAGTCCAATTATTGTCGTTCTTTTAAGTTTTTTAATTTTTAGAGAGAAAATATTTAAGTATAGAATTTTAGCTTTAATTATAGGATTTTTTGGCACATTATTAATTATTCGCCCTGGTTATGTTGAATTTAACATAGGCACTATAATGGTTTTAATTTCTTTATTATTTTGGTCATTTATAATTATTCTTTCAAAATACGTTTCAAAAGATGACTCACCAATTACCATGGTTTCTTATCAATATACTTTAATGACTTTTTTTGCGTTACCTTTAGCAATCTATTTTTGGGATATGCCATCTATAACGTCAATTTTATATGTTTTTATTGGAGCTATATCAGGTACTATTTTACATTTGTCATTAGGCTTAGCATACAAATATGCAGATCTTAGCGTTACCCAACCTATATGGTTCTCAGGATTATTATTCGGCTCTGCAATTGGCTATTTCTATTTCTCTGAGACACCTGATGTATTTACTTGGCTTGGAGGAGCAGTTGTTTTTTCTTCAGTATTGATTATAACTTATAATGAAAGAAGCAAGAAAGAAGAAAAAAATAAGAATATTATGAATTCTTTAGATTAATAATTGAGTAATATAATGGATCTTACAACAGTTAAGATAAACAATGGATTTTGGAAAAAGAGAAAGGATTTAAATATTAACTCATCTTTTTATGAAATACTAAATTCATTTGAAAAATCTGGAAGAATTAGAGCGTTAACTAATGAAAACACTCCTTTAGAAAAACCACACATATTTTGGGAATCAGATTTAGCAAAATTAATGGAAGGTGCATTTTTTTCCATGCAACAAGAAGGTAATGAAAATCTAAAAAGTATATGTGATAAT
This sequence comes from uncultured Alphaproteobacteria bacterium, assembly GCA_902538155.1. Lineage (GTDB taxonomy): Bacteria > Pseudomonadota > Alphaproteobacteria > HIMB59 > CACPNW01. The sequence goes on along the minus strand of CACBDX010000030.1, from coordinate 8,236 downwards.
ATTATAAAAAAAATTATAAATAACCAAGAAGACAATGGATACCTAAATTTTTTTTTTAAATTTCATGAACCAGAAAATAAATTTACAAACTTACGGGATCGTCATGAATTATACTGTGCTGGCCATTTATTAGAATCAGCTATTGAACATGCGAAAGCTACAGGGGATAAATATTTTTTAAATTCAATAGAAAAATATATTGATCATATCATTGATACATTTGGTCGAGAAGATGGTCAAAAAAGAGGGTACCCAGGTCATCAAGAAATTGAATTAGCTTTAGTAAAAGCTTATGAATATACAAATAAAAAAAAATATTTAGACCTTGCAACATATTTTATAGAAGAAAGAGGTAAGACTGACTCTAATCACAAACATTATTTTATTAATGAAAACGAAATATTAAAAAAAAATTCACAAAAATTAGATTATTCAAAATTACCTTCCAATTTAAGAGATTTTGTTGATTTCTATTTAGCCAAAGATGAATCAGTATTTAAGGATTTAGAATATTGGCAGGCTCATAAAGAACCAATAAAACAAAATACTGCAGAGGGGCATTCAGTTAGAGCACTTTATATGTTCACTGCTATGACTGATCTAGCTAGAATTAATAATAACAAAGATCTTTTGAAAACTTGCAAGCTACTTTGGCGCAATATTGTAGACAAAAGAATGTATATACATAGTGGCGTAGGTAGTGCGCATATAGGAGAGCGATTTTCTTTTGATTATGACCTTCCTAATGACATGGCTTTTGCAGAAACCTGCGCAACTATTGCACTTATTTATTTTGCAAATAGATTGTCTAAAATAGAAATTAATAGTGAATACGCTGATATTATAGAAAATAGTTTCTATAATCTTATACTTGCCAGCACTTCTCAGGATGGAAAAGGTTTCTTTTACGATAATTATCTTGAATGTAACCCTGGTTATTTACATTTTCAGGATAGACGACATGGGATAAGAGATGAGTATCACATTTGTTCTTGTTGTCCTCCAAATATATCACGTCTAATTGCCAGTATGGATATGTATATTTATAATACATATCAAAAGTCTTTAGTAGTTGATCAATATATTAGTTCTGAATTAGATCTTTCAGATAAAGAAGAAGGTTTAAAAATAATACAAACAAGTGAATTTCCATACAAAGGTTACTCGGAGATAAAAATTTTAAATTCTAATAACAAAGAAACAATTATTTATTTTCGCATTCCATCATGGGATCAAAAAACTAAAATATTAATCAATGGTGAAGAAATAAATTACAAAACTTTCAATGGATATGCAAAAATTTATAGAAAATGGAAAGCTGGTGATAAAATAGAATTAAAATTTGATTTTACACCTCGTTTTGTAAGAACAAATCCAAATGTCAGATATAATATTAGAAAAGCATCTATTTTTAGAGGTCCAGTACTTTATTGTTTGGAAGAAATAGACAATGGAAAAAATTTAAATCGATTTGTTATAGATAGTAATAATAGCTTTAACGAAAAAGAAGATAAAATAAATTCAGAAAATATTATTTCTTTAAGTATTAATGGATCAAAATTTGATGATACTAAGGAGTTATATATTAAAGATAAGCCAAAACTTTCAGATGCATATTTAAAATTTATTCCATACTACTTATGGTCAAATAGAGGTGAAAACGAAATGTTAGTATGGATAAATGAAATATGAAACACTTTACATATAGTTATTTATTATATTTAGTTATTAATTAATTAATCGTATGAGTTCAAAATACAAATACTCAGGCATGTGGCCCGTAGCTCCAACACCATTCCATGATAATGGTGAAGTTGATTATGAATCTATGTCAAACGTTTTAGAATGTATGATTGATCAACAAGTTGATGGAATTTGTATACTAGCAAATTATTCAGAACAATTTTTACTATCAGATGATGAGAGGGAAAAATTAACTAAACATTGTTTAAGAAAAATTAATGGTAGAGTGAAAACAATAGTAACTATTTCACATTTATCCACCGATATTGTTGTTGAAAGAGCACGATTAGCAAAAGCAGAAAATAGTACGATGGTTATGATTATGCCTCCATTTTTTGGCACTATGAAAGGTAATCAAGATCAAATTTTTAAACAATTTGATATTTTAAGTTCAGTACAAGTGCCAATTATGATTCAAGATGCTCCATTATCTGGTATAGATTTATCAGTAGATTTTTTAACTAAACTTATTTCAGAGATAGAATATGTTAGATGTTTTAAAATTGAATCAGCTCAACCTGCTGCAAAAATTAGACAATTAATCAAAAATTGCCAAGATAAAATTGATGCACCTTTTGATGGTGAAGAATCAATTGGACTAATATCTAATTTACATGCAGGCATAAGTGGTTCGATGAGTTCAGCTCTTTTACCAGATAAAATCAGACCTGTTATAATTGATTTTTTAGAAGGAAAAATAGATAGTGCAGAGGAAAAATACAATAATATTTTACCCTTAATTAATTTTGAAAATAAGCAATGTGGATTTCAAGCTACAAAAATTGCTATGAAAGAGGGCGGTGTAATTAAATCAGCGTTTTGTAGACATCCTATAAAAATTTTAGATGATCATACTAAAAATCTCCTTATATCAATGGCAAAAAAATATGATTTAGTTTCAATGAATTGGGGTAAATAAAATAATTTAATTGACAAATTAAATATAAAAATTAGTTAAATTGAATGCGAAATATTATAGAAAAATTTTTAGAAAGAGCTATGTTTTCAAGCAGATGGGCTTTAGCACCTGTGTACGTTGCTTTATGTCTAACTTTGCTTGTGATTACTTACAAGGTAATAGATTTATTTATTTATGAAATATTTCATTTAACAGAACTTTCTTTAAATGAATTACTCGTTTTCGTTTTGCATATTGTTGATTTAGCATTGGTAGGAAACTTAGTTCTTATGGTAGTACTAGCAGGCTATGAGAATTTTATTTCAAAAATAGAAGCAGCAGAATCATCACCCGATCGTCCTGACTGGATGGGCAAGTTGGATTTTTCTGGATTAAAACTTAAACTAATCGCGTCTATTGTAGCAATTTCAAGTATAGGTCTTCTTGAAGCATTCATATCGGTTAAATCATATACTTCAGAGGAAATTTATTTAATGATATTTATTCATGCTGTATTTATTTTATCAGGATTAGTTATAGCAATAATGGATTATATTAGCGGAATTACCAAACATCACCCATAATTAAATTAAAAATGAAACTTGATAAGTTTTTTGATGAAAAAACTGTCATAGATTTAAGTTTTTTTAACTTCTCTAATGCTGTTACAGCAGCTTATTTTGCTAACCGAAACTTAGAAGTCCTTCGAGTAAATAAAAATTTTAAAAAATTTTTTCCTATTCTTAAAACTGTCAATAATATTCCTTTTACGAGTATTTTAGAGCAACTTGGAGTTGGTGATGAATATATTATAAATTTTCAACAAAATTTAGAAAAAAATGGTTTTGTTATTATACCTAAGATAGAAATTAAAATTGATAATGAAATTAAGGTATATTCTTTACTTTCTGCTTATACTGAAAACAAGGATTTCCCTTTTTTAAATGGCATTCAAGGACAATTTGTCGATCGAACAGATGAATATAATCTTAGAAGGGAAAAAGAAGAATTACTAGATCAAAAATTAAAAGATAGAGAATTGATTGAAGAAAAAACTAAAAGATTAGAAAATATTGCTAATAGGTTATCAAAATATCTTTCACCCCAGGTATATAAGTCTATTTTTGATGAAGAAGAGTCAGGTAAAAAAACAAAAGAAAACTATGTAAGGAAAAATTTAACAATATTTTTCTCCGATATTGTAAATTTTACTGATTTATCTGATTCATTAGAAGCTGAAAAACTTGCTTTAATCTTAAATAATTATCTAAGTGAAATGAGTTTAATTGCAATAAATTCAAATGCTACGATTGATAAATTTATAGGTGATGCAATACTTTCTTTTCACGGAGCACCTGAAACACTAGGAGATGAAAATGATGCTATTAATTGTATTAGTATGGCATTAGAAATGAAAGAACGAGTTAAAGAACTCCAATCATTTTGGATTAGACAAGGAGTCAAAGATGGATTGAGAGTCAGATATGGTGTTTCTTCTGGTTTTGCAAATGTTGGAGATTTTGGATCTAGTGTAATGAGTAATTATACAGCTATTGGGTCATCTTTAAATTTAGCCTCTAGATTACAATCAATTGCTCCTGAAAATGAAATTATAATCTCTGATTCGACATATAATTTAGTCAAAAATCAAATAAATTGTGAGGAATACAAAGAAATAACACCTAAGGGTTTTGTAAGACCTATTAAAACTTATAAGGTAATTAATTTTAAAAATAAAAGTTATAGTAAAACAAAAAAATCATATTCAAAAAAAGGAAAGCATGTTGATATTCAAATATTTGATAGTTCTGATATGAAAGCTGCAGTAAAGGAATTAAAAAAACTTCAAGAAGATTTTAGTAAAGAAATTGAGGAAGAATAGGGGAGGGGTTATTTTAAAAAATTTATTATTGCATTCTTTATATCATTAACAAGATTTTTATTTTCATTTGTATTTGATTGGCTCTCATTTTTTTTCTTTTCAAGTTTTAATTTTCTTTGTGCTAATATATTTGCAACATAATCATATATTTCTGGATTTTTAGAAAATATATCCTTTATTGCATCTTTGCTTACTTTTATTACGATGCAAGGAGTTTCAGCTATCACATTAGCAGATCTAGGCTCACCTGTTAAAAGAGAGCCTTCTCCTACAAAATCAGAAACCCCTAATTTTGCTAAAAAAACTTTATCATCATCTCCATTATCTAAGTAAACAGAGACCACACCATCGTTAATAACATATAAAGAATCACCCAAATCATTTTGTTTTATAATGTAGTCACCTTTTTCAAAATGAAGTCTTTCTGCATTCTCTGCTATTTCATTTAAATCTTCAGAGTTTAAAGACATGAAAATAGGAATTTTCTTTAGTAAAACTCTATTTTTAATTGATTCATTATAAGGATTAAATTCACTTAACTGAATTTTCTCATAATCATCTCGACTTCTATGCGTATCGAGTGCATGAAGTCCTGTATCTTCTTCAAGTTTACCATATAGTTTTCCTGCTGACATTTGCACACCAGCATGTCTTAAAGTTTTATGAATTTCCATCATAACGCTATCTTGCATTGAATTTTTTAAAATTCTTTTTGTACAATCAAAAGCTACAACAAATTCTAAACCATTTTCATTTGCGCCTATAAAACGAACCCATTGCAAATTTAATTGCTCTCTTCCATCAACTGGTTTAGCTTTTTTTAGAGCATTATAGAGTAATTTTGAAATATTTTCTGGATCATGAGAGGGATGAAAATATAATTTATTAAAAATATGGAATCCCTCACTCATTTTCTCTTTATCTTGCTTGCTCCAATTAGTTAAAATTGAATCCGCAACAATTTCATTGGGAATTATTACTTCAGTGTTTTCAAATGTTCTTATTCTTGTACTTCGCCATGTGATGTTCTCGACGTACCCCACTTTATCATCAACTGTAATCCAATCACCTATAGCAAATGGCCTTTCAATATTTACAAAAATTCCTTTAATTAAATCTGATAAACTTGATTGTAAAGAAAGTGCAATAGCAGCAAAAACAATACCTCCTGCTGCAAGTATACTTGTAAGTTCTAAATTAAAAACAAACGATAAAACTAGAAACGAAGGTATTGCAAATAATAAAAACTGAAAAAGAAATGTTATTATTTCAGGTATTGTTGTTCCTGATTTATTATTTAGTGATAATACTTCGTATTTATAAAACATCATTATAAATACCGATGGAATAAAATATAAAGTTATCAGTAAGATTTTATCTATAGAGTTGCTTATAGATTGATTAATTAAGAGATATGTATCTTGAATAACGATATCATGAGAAAAATTTACCATTAGATATGATAAAATTGGTAGTATAACTACAGTGAATAATACTCGAGTAAATTTCTTTAATTTATTTAGTCGTATTACTGAACCAATAATGAAAAGAGAAATAAGTATATAAAGAGAATTTAAAGTAACTGCATTATTGTAAAATAGTAGAATAGATAAAATACATAACAAGCTTATTAAAATTATACTAATCTTAGAAAGTAGGTAAAAAATGTTAATTTTCATTTTGTATTTTTTTGCTATAAAGAATTTATATAAAAATGAATTCATTTTCAAAGTATTTATTTGAACACTTGCACTTTGGCCTAGAAGAGAAAGATTTTACATTAATTGAAAAAATTATATTTTTTCTCATTATATTGAACTGTGTTTTTGTTATTGTTGAGTCTGAGAAATTGATTTATTTGCAATATTCCCAGTTCTTTGACTTAGCAAAATTTTTTTTTGGTATAATATTCTTAATAGAATACATTTGTAGATTAATTGCTGTTGATCAAATTGATAAGTTTAAAGGGTTCAGCGGTAAGATAAAATATATTTTTACTTTACCAGCTTTAATAGATCTTATTGCATTAGTCCCATTATTTTTAATCGGTGTTAACGAAGGTTTCTTAGTTAGATTGTTAAGAGCTATTAGAATATTCAGCATTCTTCGTTTTGGGCGTTTTAGTGAGTCAGTAGACTTTATACTTCATGCTATATATGACAGAAGGCATGAATTGATATTTTCATTACTTCTAACCTTAAGTTTAATGTTACTTTCAGCTACCGTACTTTATGTTGCTGAAGGTGATCTCCAAGAGGAGGCTTTTGGATCAATATTACGTGCACTATGGTTTAGTTCTGCTGCCTTATTATCTACCGGTTATGGTGATTACACCCCAATTACATTTATAGGAAGATTTGCCGCTGTATGTACAGCATTGTTTGGAATAGGGGCGGTCGCTTTACCTGCAGGTATATTGGCCAGCGCTTTTACGGAAAGAAAAAGAAAAAAGTATTAAGCAGTTTTTTCTACAATTTTTATATTAGGAAACATTTTATTAGAAAACTCTAATAGATTAGTGTGTTTTGTATCTTCAGGTCTAAAATGCATATTATGTATTGTTTTTTCCCAATTTATTTCCTTAAAATCATTTTCATATTTTTTGTAAATGCTATGTTCTTTAACTTTACTAATGTCATCATTTTTAGAAATAGAATATAATATTGTTAACCATGTTGAAGCTCCCATGTATTGTATTTTTTCACCCCAAGAAATACATTTTTCGAAATCTTCTTTACAATAATAACCTATTGCTAAAGCATCATAACGTGAACATGATGTTGCTGCGCCCTGGGGTATCGGATCGAGCTCTAAGGCTTTTAAAAGATGTTTTAAGCCTTCATCAACATTATCAAGTTTAACTAAGCAAGTACCATATCTATCTAAAATTCTTGGGTCATTAGGATTAATAGAATGTCCTTTTTTTGCGTGTTCAATTGATTTATTAAAATCTTTATTACCTTGAGCTATAGCAGATGAAATTCTTAATACTTCAAAATCATTTTCATCAGCTTCAAGACTTTTCTTTACGTGATCAAGACCCATATCCATCATCTTATCTGGATCTTCATAATAACCTTTGCCGTATCCACCACCAATAGTACAAGCTTTTAAAGCATGAGCTCTTGCATTGGTTTCATCGGTTTCAATTGCTTTATCTAATGCTTCAATAGCTTTTAAATTATTTTCTTTTCCTGATCGAACATGATGATAGGTTCCTTTTATTAACCATTCATAAGAATTTAAATTTTCTGATGGTTTTCTTTTGATCCTTTGTAAGCTACTTATTTCAATATTGCCAAGTAATTGTCGAGACATTTTCATTACAATTTCATCTTGTAAATCAAAAATATCTTCTATTACTCTGTCGTATTTTTCACCCCATAAATTGGAACCATCACTAGCATCAGTTAAGTCAACACTAACTCTTATTCTTTTACCCGCAGATCTAATATTACCACCAATTAAATAATCAACTAAGTGTTTCTTAGCAAATCCAAGCGCGTCTTCATCACTTTTTTTAAAATCCATCGATGTCTGGTGTGAAAGGATTTCAAATTCTTGCATTCGAGAAAATTCTTGTATTAAATCTCTGAATACTCCTTCTACTAAAAATTCTGAATCTTCATCTTTACTCAAATTTTCAAAAGGAAGAATTGCTAGTTTAATTTTTTTTGCTTTATTGATTTTAGTTTGAGCTATTGGCTCTTTAA
>CACBDX010000029.1 GCA_902538155.1 uncultured Alphaproteobacteria bacterium | reverse complement strand
TTCTTGCATCTACATTCTCCAATGTTTTTTCAAAATTTACAAAGTATTGCTTAAAATAAGGGTTTAGTTTTTTAAGAGAATATTTCATTTTTTCTATATAGCTAATAATGAAAGCATTGTTAATATTTGTTAACAATTTATTAAAGTAGGTTATTTGTATATATCCTGTAAAAAAAATGTTTATCAAATTAAAGATTATAAAATTATATTTTTAGTTGTTACTAAATTTTTTTATCTTAAGCAGTTATATATTGCCGAAATAAATCTAATAAACCTAATATTTTAGAGCACAAAGGGATTCGAACACTCGACTTCAATCTTAGCAAAGTTATATTATAAAATTATCAAGAATTTCTTTAATATATTAAAATGTTTATATTGTTATTGGGCTGTAATTCTCAAAGATCTAGAAGGAATCAATACTGCACTAGTGCTTTTTTCTAATAAACCATACTTTGTTTTTGTTTCCTCTTGTATTGGATATATCAAACAATGAGATCTTCTTGAAATTACATTATTATTTAATAGATTATTAAAGTTAAGAACTCCTTTTTCATTCCCTTCAAAATCATCTAAAATAAGTATTGTATTTTCGGTAAAATTATTTTTTAATAAATCGAAATCTTCATTTTGTAATCTTCCATCTAAATGAAGAAGGTCGATCTTTTGATCACTTTCAAAATTCCCAAACATTTCAGTGCTACTTTTTTTATGAAATTGCTTTATTTTTGTTGAAGTTATATTTGGAAAATTTATTTCATTTGAATAATCACAACAGTAAATTAAGCACTTATACTCATTTGAATAGATATCTGCGGCAAATGCCATACTAAAAGATGATTTTCCAATAAAAGAACCAACCTCACAAATAATTTTTGGTTTAAAAAATAAAGTAACAGAAAAAAGCAACCATGATGTAGTTGAGGAAATAGATCCAGTGTTATAAGAGCTTTGTAATCTTAATTCATCCAAACTATCTATTTTTTTAAAGAAATCTTTTTGTATTGTGTTTTTTTTTAAAAAAGAATTATCTAATATTTTTCTCCAAAAAATTAAACTTAGATCAGTAGGGTTTATTTTAATTGTATTCATTTATTACTATATTTTAGCACTTTAATATTTAAATTAAACAGATTTTATGAATGTAAAAATTACATATATAAAATAATATACGTCAAATTAAGTGTATTTTAAAATTTAATATCTTAATTAAAAGTGTATTGAGATGTATTAAAAATGATATGTATTTTTTTGAGAGAATACTTTATTTTTGGAGCGGGCGAAGGGATTCGAATTCATCACTCGCTTAATTATACCAAGCAATGCAACATATTTTGCGCAAAGTATATTGAATAGACTAATAAGAAGATTTAAAACCTGCTGAAGTAAATGAAACTCGCAATGATTTCTCTGGAGTAATCATCTCTTGACCTCTTGCCTTAGTTTTTGCATTTGCGGTTACTTTTATTGGTTCATAAATACTAGATTCATGAAGGGTAAATTCATCCTTGTCTAAAAAAGTTATTTCTGGAATTCCTATAAAATCTACAGGACATGAATTTTCATATTCTATAATCCAAGAATATTCATGGTATACTGAGTTTTTTTCTGTGATACTTATTTTTTGATCAACAACCTTTAGGCATTCACTTAAAGAATATTCTTTTTGATTAGACTTTTGATTTTTTTTGGTATCTTCGGTGTTGTTTAGAAGTTCCAATGGTTGAAGTAATTTTTCAATCTTATCTAATCTTTTTTCTAAATCACTTAAACGTTTCTCAATTGTCTCTTGACTATAGCAAATAGTAGAAAACAGTACTGAAAAAATAATTACTAAAATTCTCATAATTTATTACTAATTAAAAACTATATTGAGTGTATATTTAAGAACTTTTTTAAAAATAACGCTGGACTTGAAATTTGGAGCGGGCGAAGGGATTCGAACCCTCGACTTCAACCTTGGCAAGGTTGCGCTCTACCCCTGAGCTACGCCCGCTTTATTTTTATGTTATGTTATTATATTTATATTATAACAACAATATAAATTTTTACATGACTAAATTTTTGAAAAAAATTATAAAATTAATTATCAACAAAGTAAATCCAAACTTCTTAAGAAAGCGAGAATTAAAAAACTATGTTAAAAGATTTCTTCCAATTGAATTTGTAGAACACTTACGAAAATTAGGTGAAAATGATACTGTCATCGATATAGGTGCTAATACAGGTATAGTTTCTGAATGTTTAGCTAATACAGGCGCATATACTATATCTTTTGAACCTAATAAAAAAGCATTAGCACAATTAAAAAAAGTTTCTGCTAGATATAAAAATATTGAGGTGCATGAATGTGCTGCAGGTATAAAAGATCGGGAAGTAAAGCTGTATCTTCATAAAGATGTGGGGAGAAATGATAATGACTTAACACAGGCAAGTAGTTTAAAATCAGACAAACCAAATGTATCGAAATTCAAATATGATAAAATAAGAGAAATTGATTTTGCTTTATTTTTAGATTCATTGAACAAGTATGTTGAATTAATTAAAATTGATATCGAAGGTTATGAAGTGGAACTAATTAACCACCTAATTGATAATAACTCTTTAAACAAAATTGGCAAAATTTATTTAGAAACCCATGAGACAAAATTTAAAGCACTTGAAGAAAGTACGTTGACTTTAAAAAAAAGAATAAAAGAAAATAGATTAGAAAAAAAGTTTATTTTTGAGTGGCCGTAATGATATTCACTTAATAAATTTGGTTTATAAGATATGTTCTTCAATCATAATTTTATTTTTTACAAAAATTTTTTTCTATAAATTAAATCAACTAACAACATATGCGGTAAAGTAAGCGCAGCCAATCCAATAAAAATTACTTTAAGAATTGATTCATAAAGGGAGAGGTTTTGCACAAAATATATAGTAACAATTATTCCACCTATCCATGAAATTATAGTAAAAATCAAAGTAGAGTAAAGAATAAGAGTTTTATTAGGAAGATAAAGATATACGTTTTTTATTAAATTATTTAAATGTTTATATGTATGAAAAAAACAAAAATATATTGCAAAGCTAAGAAGTGGGTCAAAAATATAAAAAATTATTAATAAAAATATAATTTCTATAATCCCTCTTCTAAGTTTTTTTTTCATAGGTACATAAATACAAATAGTAAGATAAAAATAATAAAGTTATAAAATAAGGTATAATAATAAATTGTTGAAAGTAATAAATATTATCGTTTGTTAAGTATTTAAATATTTCAAACGACTCTTTTTCGTTAAAAAATATTATTCCAAAAATTACCGTCATTCCATAAGAAAAAGTTATTGAAAATTTATATCTTTTAATTTTAAGAGATGACCAATCACATAAACCAAAATGGACTGTTGTCATTAGAATAAAAATTAAAAGTGAAATTATTGGAAAATAAAACCAAAATACAATAACAGCAAAAAATAATAAAATATAATAGAAAAGAAACTGAATAAATTGCATCTTTGTTTTGAAGCCAACGAGTGAGGCAACTGCGCCATCAAATGAACCGTGAGGAAGACCAATAAAAAAAATTAATAAAAAAGAAATAATATTTAATATTGTGAGATCAGCTAGCATTTTATTTAAATAGTTCTTTTATAAATGGTAACTTAGGCATACTTTTAATAATTTTTAGCTTAGTTAGAAAACTAGACTCACCCATCATAAAACTCTGGAACTCATTTCCATTTAAATTGGATGCAAGCCTAATAAAAGATTTGCCATCTTCATTATTATTTTTCAAAAAATTAATAAAAATTATATCCATTTTTCTTTCTAAAAATTTGTGAATATTTACATAATTTTTATTTGAATTTTTTAATAGTTGAATTTGTTTTATAAGAAATGAGAAAGCATATCCTGTTGAGTGTTTACAAGCACCCCCTCTTATTCCAATATTAAAAATATTGGGATTACGTGAATTTTTTTCTTCTGCAAAAAACATTGGTATTATACCTTTTTCTGAACTTGTTTCTTCAAACTCAGTGATATTTTTTATTTTTAAATAATCATTTATTTTTTTTCTGTACCAAGAGTTATGGAAAACTTCTTTTGAAAATACTGTAGATTCAACAAGTGCATTATTATGACTGAAGGGTAAAACGTAAATAAAATGTAAAATGTTATTTTCCTCTGTAAAATACATTAAGGTTAATTTTTTTTCATTAAAAGTATTATCTGGCACTTTAATATTAATACCAAAGAAATGCTGTACAAGTTCATCTTTTTTTTCCTTTACTGATCTTGAGTCATAAATTTTTTCAGCATAATATTCATTGTTGTCATCTGTGACTATTTTAAAATAATTTTGGATAGAAAAATATTGAACAACTTTTGTGTTTTTTATCTCTAATTTGTGTTTTGTTTCTAGGCAGTAATTTTTCCACTTCTTAAAACTAATCGTGCAGTAAGGCTTATTACTTGTGTGTGTTACAATAATATTTTTGTTACCAATAGTCCAATTATACCATTTTTTTTCAATAATTTTTTCAAATGGTTTCATCCAATCAGTTAGCCAGAAGCCAAAAAAATTATCCCTATTATTTATATTTTTATTTTCGAAAGCAATAATTTCATCAGGATTGTCTCCGAAAATAATTTTATTTACTGCTAATCCACTAGGGCCTAGACCAATTATAGCAGCTTTATAAATTTTCATATGGGAGACTGTTTCTAATTTTTTCATACTTATAATTTACCATAGGAATAAATATGAAAAGTAAAATTGATTTTATTGTAATTAAAGATTTTTCAAAAAAGTTTAAATACACCCTTTCTCTAATATATTTTTTTTTATTTGATTTTATTTTAATACCAATTCCTCTATAAACATTAGCAGCAATAAATATTCCTAACCTGGTAGAGAATGGTATATATTTTAAACCAGCAAAACCGTTGTTATAGAATTTTTCTGCTAGATTTATTACCTTGTGGATTGCATTTGAAATTTTTTCATCTTTTTCTGGAATTGATTCATCAGAGTTAATTAGATTATTCAGCGATATATTGGGTATCCAATTAGCTGGTAAATAAATCCTTTTCATTTTAGAGTCTTCATAAACATCGCGCGCTATATTGGTTAACTGCATTCCTATTCCTAAATCAATTGCTGATTTGGCAGCTTTTTGATTTTTTACTCCTATTATTTTAGACATCATTAATCCAACAGTTCCAGCAACATGATAAGAGTATTTTATTAGCTCTTCTTTATTTTGAATTCTGATTTTCTTCTGATCTAAGATTAATCCTTCGATTAAATCAATAAAGATTAAATTGTTGATTTTATTTTTTTGTAAAAAAATATTTATCTTATTACTTGAGTTATTGTTAATTTCCTTAATTGAATCTTTAAGATAATTTGTTTTATCTTCGGTATTTTTATCAGCAATATCATCAAAATATCTACAAATTGAGTAAAGAATGCCTGCATTTTCTTTTGAATTTTTTGGCAAAAAGAAACTTGCCCAGTAAAAACTCTTACCCTCTTTTCTAAGATCAGTATTAGAATTAAGCTCTAAATTGATCATATTTCTTTTAATTCAGCCTTAATTATATTTTCAACAACTTTAGCTGAAGATAAAACGCCAGGTATCCCTGCTCCTGGATGAGATCCTGCTGCTGAAAAATATAGGTTTTTAATTTTTTTATCTTTGTTGTGATACCTAAACCAGGCTGACTGTGTAAAGATCGGAGCTATAGAAAAACCAGCTCCGTGCATAGAATTGTAATCGTTTTTAAAATCTTTAGGATTCATCCAAAAAACATCAGTTATATTATTTTCTAAATCTGGCATAATTGTTTTAGACAATTCTTTAACTATTTTATTTTTAAGATTTTCCGATTCAACATCCCAATTAATGTTGCCTTGTAAATTAGGTACTGGACATAAAACGTAGAAACTATCACAACCTTCTGGAGCAAAAGATTTGTCAGTTGCAGTAGGTCTATGAATATATAAAGAAAAATCTTCAGATAATATTTTATTTTTAAATATATCATGAAGCAAAGATTTAAATCTTTCAGTCATCCAAATAGTGTGGTGAGCGACCTTATGATATTGTTTTTTTGTTCCAAAAAAAAGCACAAAGAGACCCATTGAATATAATAAGTTTTTTTCTCTTAATATAGGTCTTCTTAAATTTTGTTTTTTTAAAAGTTTGGAATAAACCATTGGTGGGTCAGCATTACAAACAACTAGGTCTAGATCAATAATTTCTTCATTGTTTGTTAATATTTTTGTAATCTTATTATTTTCAACAATAAACTCTTTAGCTTCTGTGTTAGTTTTAATTTTAACACCACAATCAACCATTAATTTTTTTAATTCAGATACAATTTTACCAGTACCACCCATACAAAAAAACACGCCCCATTTTCTCTCTAAATAATGAATTAAAGCATAAATCGATGTTGTTGTGTGTGGATCACCTCCAACTAAAAGGGGATGGATTGAAAATGCTTTTCTAAGATAAGGGTTTTTTAGATAACTGTTTACAAGTTGAGATACAGTGAAATAACTTTTTAAAATAATTAAATTGGGAATAACGCCCAACATTTTAAAAAAAGAAATGAATGGTTTGTCAGCTAGCTTTGTAAAACCTACATCAAATATTTTTTTTGATTGATTTAAAAGTTTATAATATCCTTTTATGTCCCTCTTATCAAATTTACTTATCTCACTGTTTGTTTTTTCAACTGTAGAACAATAGTCAAAAGTCTTACCGTCATGAAAATAATACCTATACCATGGTTCAAGAGGAACAAAATTCAAATAATCTTCTCTTTTTTTTCCAAATAAACTAAATAATTCATCAAAAAGAAATGGTGCAGTTATCACCGTTGGTCCAGCATCATGTTTAAAACCATTTACTTCAAAAACTCTTGCTCTTCCTCCAAGCTCATCTAGTTTTTCAATAATTGTTGTGTCATAGCCTAATTTTTTTAATCTTAAACTAATCGCAATGCCTCCAAAACCACTTCCTATAACTACTGCTTTTTTTCCCATTGTTAATTTTGTAATTGTATTTAAATACCTTATTTCTTAAAAAATATAATATTATTTATGCTTACAAAGACAGATTTATTTGAATTACTTAGTGTAAAAAATAAAGATTATCAAATTCATGATCATGATCCTTTATTTACAGTTGAAGATTCTGAAAATCTAAGAGGTGAAATTAAGGGATCGCATACAAAAAATTTATTTTTAAAAAATAAAAAAAATAATTTTTATCTTTTTAGTTGTGATGAAAATGCAAAGGTTGATTTAAAGCAATTTTCTAAATCTATCGATGCTAAAAATTTATCATTTGCTAATGCTGAATATTTAGAACAATTTTTGGGTATAAAGCCAGGATCAGTCTCACCATTTGCTCTTCTTAATGATAAAGATAATGTTGTTGAGTTTTACTTAGATGAAAAACTATTTAACAGTGAAATAATTAATTTCCACCCCCTAATTAATACCACAACTATAAGTATAAAGACTTCAGAGTTTATAAACTTCCTCCTTGAAAATAATAAAAAAATTCATATTTTTTCTCTAGATAGTTATAGTATAGTCAAATCTTTATGAGTGAAAATTCAAATATAATTAATGTTGCTGAAACAGAGTTTAATGATCAGGTTATTGAGGCAAGTAAAAGTAAATTAATTATCGTAGATTTTTGGGCTCCTTGGTGTGGTCCTTGTAAACAATTAACACCAATTTTAGAAAAAATAATATCAAAATCAGGAGATAAAATCACCTTAGTAAAAATTAATATTGATGAAAATCAACAAATTGCAGCACAATTAAGAATTCAATCAATTCCTACAGTCTATGCATTTAAAGACAAACAAATTGTTAATGCATTTCAGGGTGTTATTCCTGAAGGTCAGATTATTGAATTTATTGAAAAATGCTTAGGAGCCAAAATTAACGAAGATTTCACTGAATTTTACAATGAAATAGAAAGTGCCATGGCTGAAAATAAGTATGAAGAAACCAAAGACATTCTTCTAGAATTTATTTCTAAAAACTCAGATGAAATTAAAGGTATTTGTTTTTATTTAGAGTGTTTAATCGAACTTAAACAATTTGAGGAAGTCGATGCGTTCATTAACTCATTAGAAAAAGATTTGAAAGAAAAGGATGAGGTTAAACAGGTTTTAAAGAAAATGGAAATTGTGAAAAATAATTCATCCGGACCAAATATAAATCAGCTACTTAATAAGCTTGAAAGTGAACCGGATAATATTGATTTGATTTTAGAAATATCAGATAAATATTTTTCAATGAAAGAATATGAAAATGGAATGGATTTGCTTCTAAAAAATTATCCAAAAAACAAGGATAGTATAAAAAATAAGATGGTAGAATTTTTTGGTGTACTTGGAAATACTGATCAAGTTACTATTCAATATAGGAAGAAGCTTTCACAATTAATGTTTTCCTAACATGGAAATCCCTATCTTTCCTTTAAACGGCGCCGTCCTTTTTCCAGGAACAAGCTTACCTCTGAATATATTTGAAAAGAGATATCTTGAGATGGTGGACTACGCTCTCTCAAAGGAAAGGTACATAGGCATGATACAATCTGATAAAAAAAATAAACTCTATAATATTGGTTGTATTGGAAAAATTCATAGTTTTAGTGAAACAACAGACGGACGATATTTAATTAGTCTACAGGGCACTAATTGTTTTAAAGTTAAAAAAGAATTAGAAAAAAAATATAAGTTTAGGTTGGTTGAAGCTGAAATGTTAGATTTTGATGAAGATAAAAACATTATAAATGAAAAACAAAAAAATAATCTTTTAGATAAGTATAGCCAATATATTAAAGTCAAAAAAATTAACTTAAACTTAGAAGAAATTCAAAATATTGATTTTAATCAAATTATTAAGTTTATAGCAATGATATCCCCTTTTAGCGATATTGAAAAACAGGCTCTTTTGGAAACAAAAAATTTAAGTGATTTTTATAAAAAACTTCAATCAATATTAGAGCTTGAGATCGTTGAAGATAATAATAGTAAAACTATTAATTAACACCCATCGCAAAATCACTTATCTGATTTTTTAATTTTTTACTTTTCTCAATTAAATTAATAGCTGAAAACCTAGCATGATTAAAAATTGTATTGTCTGATTTAAAGAGACTATCAACTTTATCAGTGATTTGATAC
This sequence comes from uncultured Alphaproteobacteria bacterium, assembly GCA_902538155.1. Lineage (GTDB taxonomy): Bacteria > Pseudomonadota > Alphaproteobacteria > HIMB59 > CACPNW01. The sequence goes on along the minus strand of CACBDX010000029.1, from coordinate 1,318 downwards.
AGTCTATAAGCTTTGAAAAAATTATCTTTCTGAAATTCTTTACAAAATATTTCATCTCCTAGCTCCAAACCTAGAGAGTTATATTTTTTAACAAGATTATATATACTTTCGACATCTTGCATTCCTAGATTCCATCCTTGTCCTGCAATTGGATGAAATGAGTGAGCTGAATCACCTAAATAAATAATTCTATTCTCAAAAAATTTAGAGTTTAAATGAGCTTTTAAAGGAAAGGTTTGTTTAGTAATTATTTTTTTTATCTCTCCTACGCTTCCTTGTGTCTTTTCATTTAGAATGGAAATAATATTGTTATCATCCAAAGAAAGTAAAGAGTTTATAAATTCATTAGTGTTTGTCCAAACTATGGAACTTTGAAACTGATTTTTATTTTTTTGCATTGGTAAGATTGCAAGAGGTCCGTTTTTAAAGAAGAACTCATAAGCAGTGTTATTGTGATTCTTCGAGTGATAAAAATTTATTACAATTGCTTTTTTTCTATAATTTTTTTTATAAATTGGTGTTTTAAAAATTTTTCTTATAGAGCTATTTTTTCCATCACATGCAAATAAAATATTTGTATTAATATAGAAATTATTTTGTTTGGTTACGATCCTGTCGCCTTGATAAGAAATATCTTTAACGGAAACATTGTTAAAAATTTCTACATTTTTTTGTTTTTGTAATTTTTTATACAAGCAATAAAGTATAAACTCATTTTTAACTATATATCCAAGATTGGATTTTCTTCTTTGATTATCAAAATAAATTTTGTTTGATTGATTCCTGTCTATTATCTGAATATTTTTTATTGGTTCTGCGTAATTACTAATTTCATTCCAAATATTTATTTCTTTAAGAAATTTTTTGGTACCCTCTGAAATTGCTGTTGTCCTTTTGTCTAAAATATTTTTATGATTAAATTTAGCATTTTGCTCTAAAACTACCACATTGTTGCCAAGCTTAGAAAGTGAATATGCTGTAACAGCCCCTATTAGACCTCCTCCTATTATATTGATATTTGATTGAATTTCTTTCATAATTTTCTTCGAATTACCATAATCTAAATGTATTACAATCTAACTATATGTTCAAGTATGGTTCAATTAGAAATTTTATTGTTAAATTTTTAGTAGGAATAGTTTTATTTGGATTTGGTTTAATTTATTTTACCAGTCTTTACTCATACTCTGAAAATGACCCGGGTTTTAATCAATTAAGTTACGATATTAATGACAGCAATATTGAAAATCTCATGGGTTTTTTTGGCGCTTACTTATCAAGTTATTCATTAATATTTATTGGAACACTTAGTTATTTA
>CACBDX010000028.1 GCA_902538155.1 uncultured Alphaproteobacteria bacterium | reverse complement strand
CACACAAAGATATTTCAGAAAAATTAATGACTATGATGGTTTGGGCGAATCCATATAATGAAGCGTCAAATTTGGGTACCGATCTATATGATAAAAATTTTAAATTAGTTAAAACAATTAAATATGTTCATAATAGTGGTTATTTTTTTTCTTCAGGGGATGATACTTGGCATGGACTTGAATTAAAAGAAATTCAAAAAGAAAGAAGATGTATTCAAATAAATTATGTTACTTTTAATACAGATTGGCCAGTTGAAAAAAGTGCTTAAATTATTAATTTAATTATATGACTGAAAAAATAGAAAATGACGTCTTAATTATTGGCTCTGGACCAGCAGGCTATACAGCTGCGATCTATGCAGCAAGAGCAAATTTAAAACCGCATTTAGTTTCAGGTTTAGAACCAGGAGGTCAGCTAACCATCACTACGGATGTAGAAAACTATCCAGGATTTGAAAATGTAATTCAGGGTCCTTGGCTTATGGAACAAATGAAAGAACAAGCAGTAAAAGTAGGAACTATCTTTCATAATGATATTGTAACTTCAGTTGATTTTGAAAAAAATCCATTTACTTCTAAAACTGAGTCAGGCAAAGAATTTGTATCAAAATCGATAATTATTGCAACAGGCGCTCAGGCTAGATGGCTGAATTTGGAAAGTGAAAAAAAATTTAAAGGATTTGGTATTTCTGCTTGTGCAACTTGTGATGGGTTTTTCTTCAAAGATCAGCAAGTAGCAGTGATTGGTGGAGGTAATAGTGCAGTAGAGGAAGCAATGTTTTTGACTAAATTTGCTTCAAAGGTTTTGTTAATTCATAGAAGAGATAGTTTACGAGCTGAAAAAATTTTACAAGAAAGACTATTTAACAATAAAAAAATTGAAGTAATTTGGAATAGTAAGGTTTCTGAGTTCGTTGGAGAAGAAAATCCAAATACATTAAAAAAAGTTATTTTAGAGAACACACTAGATGGTACCAAAACAACTATAGATGTAAATGGTGCTTTTATAGCTATAGGACACGATCCCGCTACTTCACTTTTTATAGATAAGTTAAAAATGGATGAGGAAAATTATATAATTACTAAACCTGATAGTACTGAAACAAGTATTAGGGGAGTTTTTGCAGCAGGTGATGTAAAAGATAAAATTTATAGGCAAGCTGTAACTGCTGCTGGTATGGGTTGTATGGCTGCTTTAGAGGCTGAAAAATATATAGCAGAAAATTAATTATCCCTGTCTTGCCTTCATTCTGGGATTTTTTTTATTAATTACATAAATCCTACCTTTTCTACGAACGACTTTACAATCTTTATCTCTAATTTTGGCAGTTTTTAATGAACATTTAACTTTCATAGAAAGCGCTTTAAATTCTGGGATTTGTTTTGTCAAACATATATTGTCTGAATTAATATGAGAAAGTTATCTTACCCAGGAAGATCTAATGTTTTAGCTCAAAATGGTATGGTGGCAACATCAAATCCATTAAGTTCCATGGTGGCTATTAATGTACTTCAAAAAGGTGGAAATGCTGTTGATGCTGCTATCGCGGCTTCAGCTGTTCAAGCTGTAGTATGTCCAAGCGCAACAGGTATCGGTGGGGATTGTTTTGCAATTATTTCGATGAATGGGGAAAAACCAATTGCTGTAAACGGGTCTGGAATTGCTCCTAAAAAAGCAAATTTACAGTTTTATAAAGATAACAAAATAAAAAATATTGGTTTAACAAGTCCGCATTCAGTCACTATTCCTGGGGCAGTTCATGCATGGTGTTCGATGCATGAAAAATTTGGAAGAATTGATTTTAAAGAAATTTTATCTGATGCAGAAAACTTTGCGAGAAATGGATTTCCTGTTCATGAAGTTGAAGCTATTGCATGGAAAGAGAATGAAAAAAAACTTAAAAAAAATTTTAATTCTAAAAGATTATTTTTAAATGCAAATCATAGTTATAGTTACGGTGAAGTTTTTAAAAATATTCCTTTAGCAAATACTTTAAGAATCATCTCAAAAAATAAAATTAAAGGATTTTATCAAAGTGAAATAACTAAAGACATGGTTAAGACACTAAATAAACTTGGAGGACTGCATACAGAAGAAGATTTCTATAATCAAAAAACGTTATTTTCAAAAACAATAACAAGTTCATATAGAAATTTAAAAATACATCAATGCCCTTTAAATAGTCCTGGATTAGTTGTTTTGATGATGATGGCAATGACGGAGAAGTTAAATATCAAAAAATACCATCCTTCAAGTTTTGAAAGATATCATCTTCAAGCTGAGATTTCAAAAATATGTTTTGAGGTTAAGGAAACAATATTTGGTGATCCTAATTTTAATAATATAAATATAAAAGATTATTTAAGTAGTGAATACATAAGCTCTTTATGTTCTAGAATAAATAAAAATAAAATTTATTCTTCAAAAAAAGGCTATGTAACTTCTCACCCTGAAACAATATATTTAAGTGTTATAGATAGAGATTTGAATTCAGTATCTTTTATTAATTCAATTTGTCATGGTTTTGGAAGTGGAATTACAAGTAATGGAACTGGAATTCTTTTTCAAAATAGAGGTGTAAATTTCAGATTAGAAGATGGTCACCCAAACTCGATTGATAGTCAAAAAAGACCACTTCATACAATAATCCCTGGCCTAATAACAAATAAGAAGGATGAGACCTTGTATTCTTATGGAGTAATGGGAGGGCAATATCAACCAATTGGTCAATCTCATTTGATTCAGAATATAATCGACTATGATATGTCAGTACAAGAAGGTTTAGATTTACCTCGAGCATTTGCTCTTAATGGCATCTTAAATGTTGAAAATTCATTAGATAATAAAATTGTTAAAAAATTACGAAATATTGGTCATAAAATTAAAATAAATAAAAATGCTATTGGCGGTGGTCAATGTATAAAAATAGATAGAAAAAATGGAGTACTTATTGGAGGATCAGATCCACGAAAGGATGGTATGGCAATAGGTTACTAATTTACACTTTCCCAAAAGTGTCATTATACTGATTATTTACTCTTACAAATGTAGTACACTTACTAAGCTGCTTCAATGATGAAGCGCCAACGTATGTACAACTACTTCGTACACCTCCAAGAATATCTCTAATTGTACTATCTAGCGAATTCTTCATTTGTATTTTAACTTTTTTACCTTCAGATGATCGATAGTTTGCAAGACCACCATAATGTTTCTCATTTGCTTCTTCAGAACTTGATCCATAAAACTCGATAAATTTAGTTCCATTTTCCTCAATTATATCACCACCACCTTCCTTATGACCAGCTAACATTCCGCCAAGCATAACAAAGTCTGCACCAGCACCAAATCCTTTTGCAACATCACCAGGACAAGTACATCCTCCATCAGCGATAATATGCGCTCCTAATCCATGTGCTGCATCAGCACATTCCATTACAGCACTAAGTTGTGGATACCCTACTCCAGTTTGTATTCTAGTGGTACAGACACTTCCAGGACCGATACCAACTTTAACAATATCTGCCCCACTTAATACTAATTCTTGAGTCATATCTGCAGTTACAACATTACCTGCAATAATAGTTTTTTTTGGATATTTTTTTCTTATTTCTGAAACAAAATTACTAAAATTTTCTGAATAACCATTTGCAACATCAATACAGATGAATTTAAATTTTGGATATTTTTTTAGAATTGAATTTAACCTATTGTAACTGTCTTTACTTGTGCCGCAACTAAGAGCAATTGAATCAAAGAAAATATTTCTTTTATAAATAGTTCCTATTTGATTAATGTCATGCTGTTTTGTTAAGGCAGTCATTAGTTTGTGAGAACTTAGTTTTTTTGCAACATTTATTTCACCAACACCATCCATATTAGAGGCTATTATTGGAATTCCTTTCCATGATAATCTTGAGTGTTTAAAAGTATATTTTCTATTCAAATCAACATCTTTCCTACTTTTTAAAGTACTTCTCTTTGGTCTAAAAAGGACATCTGAGTAGTCAAGTTTAATTTCTTCTTCGATTCTCATAAATACATTCGCATATTTGTATTAAATAATTTAGAAATTAAAACAAATATAAATTGTTATCGATGAACTTAAATACGTTAATAAATGCAAATAAAAGAAAGTTTGACATTAAATTTAAAAAACTTTTAAAAAATAAGCTAGACAAATCAAGTTTATCAAATGCAATCTTTTATGGCTCTATGAATGGTGGAAAAAGAATAAGGCCATTTTTAGTAATGGAGTCTGCAAAAATAGCAAAAATTTCATCAAATGATGCCTTTGTCATAGCCTCATGTATTGAATGTATACATTCGTACTCCTTAATTCACGATGATTTACCATCAATGGATGATGATGATTACAGAAGAGGTAAATTAAGTACTCATAAAAAATTTAATGAAGCTACTGCAATATTAGCAGGAGATGCTTTACATGATTTAGCATTTGAATTGATCTCAGGTAATTTTAAAAATAAGAATGTTATTTCTAGATTAAATTTAATAAATTATCTTTCTTTGTGTATTGGACATAAAGGATTAGCTCTTGGTCAAGCTTTAGATTTAGAATATGAAAATAAAAAATTATCTACAAATAAAATTTTAGATATGTATTCTAGAAAAACTGGCAAGTTATTTGAATTCTCTTTTTCTGCACCTTTTATATTAAAAGGTAAAAGTAAAATAGATATTCAATTTGCAAAAGATTATGGAATGTTATTTGGTTTAATATTTCAAATTATAGATGACTTAATCGATGAAATTGGAACTTTTAAGAAAATTGGAAAAACACCAGGCAAAGATGTTGAGCAAGGCAAAAGTACTTTACTAAAATTAATTGGTGAAAAACAAGTTACTGATTTATGTAAAAATAAAATTAATACTTTTATAAAAAAATATAAAAATAAAATAAATCAAAACCCTATACTAATAAAAATGCTAGAATTTGGAATGGGTCGGCTAAATTAAAAATGTACTATCTTTTTTGCTAAATATAATCCAGATGTAGCGGATACAGCTGTTAATGAACCACCCCAGAACATGTCTACGAAAGTAACAGTTGGTGACCATCCTTTAAGCACTGCCATATTTGTTAAGTTATATGTGCCATACGCAACCAAACCAAATATGAAACCAGTGTACAATGTTTTCATTAAGTTACCAGACTCAACACAAGGTTGAATTACAACCAAAGCCATACCGAAGACATATAATATGTAAAAAAGAGCAGCAGCCCACATTACAGGCTTATCAGCTAATAAATTACCTATTAGAGGTCTATAAAAAGACTTTGTAGCAAAGCTTAACCAAATTACGTCTATTATTAAGAAAATCAATGAAGCAATTAAAGTGGCTACCAGTAAACATTTGAACATATACAATAAATATATCATATTATTAAATTTCAAGAGTATTTATTTAAATTTCTATGGTGGGTGTGACAGGGATTGAACCTGTGACCCCTGCCGTGTCGAGGCAGTGCTCTACCGCTGAGCTACACACCCAATAATTTTTTTTATAAAAATATAGTATTTCAAATATAATGACTTTTAAAGGTAAAGCAATAATTGAAAGATTGTATTAGATTTTTTAATTATACTTAATTTAACCTTTTTTAATCATTAATTAAGTAAATAAATTATAAACATATTGATCAATTTTTTATTAAATAATATTCAGAGTTTAGAATTATTCATACAATTAAATATTAATATTAGGAGATAAATGAAGGTAAAAAAAAACAATTTTACAGAAAATGAAATCTCTAAAGCTCTAAAAATTTATAATTATTTTATTGAAAATTCATTCTCTAATTTTGAAGAAAAAAAATTTTCTAAATTAAAATTTAATTTATTATTAAAAAAAATTAAAAAAAATAAATTACCATTTATTTTAGCAATTGAAGAAAATGAAGTTATTGGATTAGCCTTTGTAAATAAATTTAGAGAAAAAAGCGGATATAGATTTTCATATGAACATTCAATCTATGTTGATCCAGATTTAATTAATAATGGCTATGGGAATAAAATACTAAAAGAACTTATTAAAATATGTAAAAAAATTTCAAACATTAAAAATTTGATAGCAGTGATTGGTGGAAAAAATAATTTTGCTTCTATAAAAATACATAAAAATAATGGATTTCATTATGTTGGGACTATAAAGAAAGCTGGTTTTAAAAAAAATAAGTGGGTTGATTCTATTTATATGCAAAAAAGGTTATGAAAAAAGTAAACACTAACAATTTTAAAAAAACACTTAGTAAGTTTTCGACAGGGATTACTGTTGTATGTGTTAAAAATAATAATTCAATTTGTGGAAAAACTGTTAACTCATTTAACTCTTTATCTCTTAACCCTCCTATGGTTCTGTTTTCTTTAGGCAATTACTCATCTTCAATAAAAAAGTTTTCAAAAACTAATTTCTTATCAATAAATATTTTATCTAGTAAACAAAAAAAATTATCTGATAATTTTGCCTCAACTAAACCTAAATTAGAAAATATAAAATTTATTGAAGGGAAATATAAAACGGCAATTATACCAAATTGCATAGCAAATCTTGAATGTAAACTAATAGATAAAATCAAAAAAGGTGATCACATAATATTTATATGTAAGATATTAGAAGTACAATCTAATGATAAATTGAAACCGCTTGTATATTTTAATTCAAAATATTTCTAGGTGTTTAAAATTTTAAGATATCTAATTTTAATTTCTTTAATATCATTAGGATATTATTTATTTATTTCTGAAAACTTTCACTTACTAAAAAAAAATTCTTTAGAAACAGAGATTGTTAAAAAAGAAAAAGTAGAAGATAAAAAAGAAATTATTCAAGAAAAAAAAGAGGAAGTAGCTTTACCTAATATAAAAAAAAGTATTGATAAAGTGCAATATATTGAGAATAAAATTAAAATTTCACAAGGTGATACTTTTGTTTCTATTTTAGAAAGTTTAAACTTTGAACAAAAAAATATTTACAAAATTATAAGTGAGATAGAAAACTTTTTTGATTTAAAGAAAATCAAAACTGGAGAAATTATAAGTGTTTTTGAAAATAGTTTTGGAGAAATAAAAAAAATTGAATTTTTTAAGAACAGTGAGACAATTATCTCAGTAAATTTAGATAAAGAGATAGATATAAATATTAGAGAATTAACTAAGGACTCGTTTATTGAATCAAAAGAATATACAATTGCAGAATCATTATTCTCTGACGGTATAAAAAATGGTGTATCACCAGATATTTTAGTTAAAATTATAAGTCTTTTTAGTTTTGATCTAGATTTTCAAAGAGATATTAGAGTCAATACAGTTGTTTCAATATCCTATGAATTTGATGAAATAGTTGAGACAGGTAGAATAGAATATAATGATATTAAATATGCTTCAATAAAAATAGATGGAAAACAGTTAGAATACTTTAAGTTTATTACAGATGATGGTTATGTTGATTATTTTAACAGAGAGGGTAAAAATGTTAAAAAATCAATATTAAAGACACCTTTAGATGGTGCAAGAATTTCATCAAATTTTGGTATGCGTAAACATCCTATCTCAGGTTTCAATAAAATGCATAAAGGTGTTGATTTTGCTGCACCCACAGGAACACCAATTTATGCTGGAGGAAATGGAATTGTTGAATACGTTGGAAGAAATGGAGGATATGGAAAATATATTCGTATAAGGCATAATAATGGATATAAAACGGCATATGCACATTTGTCAAATTATAAGAAAGGTATTTCTAAAGGTGTAAGAGTTAACCAAGGTGAAGTTATAGGCTATGTAGGTAGTACAGGAAATTCTACAGGGCCTCATCTTCATTATGAGATTATTTATCAAAATAAACATATAAATCCATTAAAACTAAAACTTCCTTCTGGAAAAATACTTGAGGGCAAGGAATTAGAAAAATTTAAAGCAGAATATAAAATAATATATGCTGAGCATTTAAGTATGTTATACGAATAACTACTTTGTTGATCTTTTTCTTTTTTCTTTAGATGGTTCTGCTATAAATGGAATAGATTCAATGGAATCGTCTTCTGCTTTATCATTATCATTTTCTTCGATAGTTTCATTATCTGTTTCTGAAGATTGTTCATTTGAAGTACTTTGTTTTTGCTCATCAAAATTAGTATTTTCTTCAACATTAATACCTAGCTCAACCATTATTCTGTAATAGTGATCAGTAAATTGATAATAGTATTCAGATTGAATTCTATCACCTGATCTGGATGCTTCTTTAGCTAGTTTTAAGTACTTGTTATATTGCTGGGATACATTTCCTCTATTTCTATTATTGAAATTTTTGTAGCCACCAGGTTTCTTAAAACTGGTTCTTCTATTACTCTTATAAGCGGTTCTACCGTTTTTTTTATACATAATGTTAGGAAATTAAAAATTTAATTAAATTATTAATCTTTTTTTTACCTATACAGTTCATTTGATTTATTTCAACTTATATCTTTGAAAAACTTAGGATTCTCTGGATTCCTTGAAGATCATTAACTATTTTATTCAAATATAATCCAGAATTTTCAAATATTTCTTCACAATTTTGTCTCTGATTAATACCAATTTCGCATATAAAATGAGCACTTTTATTCATTAAATTTTTTAGATTATTTGAATATTCTCTGTAAAATTTCAACCCATCATCTCCTCCAACTAAAGCTAATTTTGGCTCAAAATTTTTAACCTCTGGATCTGCATTATTAAACTGTTCGTTTGTTAGATATGGTGGATTAGATACAATCAAATCAAACTTTGAATTAATATTTTTAAAATCAATCATCTTAAGTTGGATTTGATTATAACAATTATGTATTTTTAAGTTTTTTTCTGCAACTTCTAATGCTTTTTTAGATATATCTATTGCTGTAATAGATGCATTTTTAAATTCCTTTGCTAGTGATACTGCGATGCAACCTGATCCAGTACCAATATCTAATATTTTTAATTTAAGATTTTTGTTTCTATAAATATTTAAAACTTCTTCAATTATTAATTCTGTTTCGGGACGTGGATCTAAAACAAAATTATTTACATAAAAATTATTTTTCCAAAAAGGTTTACTTTTAATAATTTTAGCTATCGGTTGTCTATTAATTCTTTTTTTAAGAAAAGAGTTAAATTTAACAATATCAATATTATCTATATTAAGATTACTTAAAATAATTTCATTATTTTTTTTTGAAGCATGCTTTAGTAAAATTCTTAGATCTAGTTCTGGATTTCTTATATTTTTTTGTTTTAATTTAGCTAAACTCTCTTTAATTAAATTATTCATTTTTCATATTTGCTAACTTTGTACTCTCTTCTTCAGCAATTAAAGGATTTATCAACTCATCTATTTTACCCTCAAGTATTTCTGAAAGATTGTACAATGTAAGATTTATTCTATGATCAGAAACCCTTCCTTGAGGAAAATTATAGGTTCTTATTCTTTCAGATCTATCTCCAGAACCTACTTGATTTTTTCTTTGCTCAGATCTTTCTTTGTTTTTTTCTTGTATTTGATTGTCTAGTAATCTTGATCGTAAAATCTTTAAAGCTTTTGCTTTATTTTTATGTTGAGATTTTTCATCTTGTTGAGAAACTACTATACCCGTGGGAATGTGTGTTATTCTTACGGCACTATCAGTAGTGTTAACAGATTGTCCACCTGGTCCACTTGATCTAAAAACATCAATTCTTAGATCTTTATCAAGAACTTCAATATCAACCTCTTCAGCTTCAGGTAGAACTGCTACAGTAGCAGCTGATGTATGAACTCTTCCACTACTTTCAGTGGTTGGAACTCTTTGCACTCTATGAACCCCAGATTCGAATTTTAATTTTGAAAAAACATTTAAGCCTGAAATATTACAAATAGCCTCTTTTACTCCTTTTAATCCTGTTTCTGATATAGATAAAATATCAAATTTCCATGAATTTAAATCAGCATATCTCTGATACATATTCAATAAATCTGATGCGAAAAGTGATGCCTCATCTCCTCCAGTACCAGCCCTAATTTCTAAAATTGAATTTTTAGAGTCATTTTCATCTTTTGGTATTAGTAATTTTAATAATTCCTGCTCAAGATCTTTGATTATATTTTTTTTTTCAATGAGTTCCATCTCAGCTAATTTACTAATTTCTAAATCATTATCTTTTACTAACTCATTAAGATTTAATATATCTTTTTGTAAATCATTGTATTCTTGGATTTTTTCTACAATTGGTCGGAGCTCAGAATATTCTCTGTTTAATTTAATTAATTCATTTGAGTCAACGTTATTCATATTGTTTAATGAATTCTCAATTGATTCAAACTTTTGTAAAATTATTGAAAATTGTTTATCAAGATTTATCATTCAGATGATGAAATATTTGATTAAGCTTTAATTCTTTTTGTTCGCCAGTCATTAAATTTTTAATTGTAAAAAAATTACCATTAAACTCATTTTCTCCAATAATAATTATATGAGTTGCTGAAGAGGTATTAGCTTTTGTAAATGATTTTTTTAAATTGTATTTATAGTTCCAGTAATAAGAAATTTTATTTTCAGATAAATATTTTTGTAGATACAAAAAA
>CACBDX010000027.1 GCA_902538155.1 uncultured Alphaproteobacteria bacterium | reverse complement strand
ATTCATCATACACTTGATTATTCTTGCATGCACAATCTGCAATTACTCTATAAATAAGTTTTTTTCCTGTTGCTTTTCCATAAACACCATCATTTAAGTGGGTTGCTCTAGTTAAAATTCGGTGCGAAGATAAATACCCATCATGTTCATTACCTATCCATATGACATCTTCACCTAAAAGTTGACGGTCAGGAAATTCTTCTAAAGTTGCATAAGTTGCTTTTACAACTGCATCAGGTCCATACACAACTCCAGCAGGGGACCTAACTGGAATTCCTTTTGCATAATATTCTCTTATTGACTCAACATCCTTGTCTTCCCAAATTTGATGTGTAATTTTTAGTATATAATCGGGTAGATCTCTAAATTTTTTATCAAAACCCTTCATCTTTTAATTTTTTTGGCGCACTATATAAATGCTACCTTTATCGCTACTTATATTTTTAAGGCTTCTTGTAGAGTTTTTTGGAGGGGAGAAGGCATCTCTAGGGCCAATTAACACCTTTTTATCATTACATGTAATTTCCCATTCTCCCTCCAAACATAAATAAACTTCAGATTTTGATGAGGTGTAAGAATGTATATGAGCATTATTACCTTCAAGAAGAGTAAGTCCAAATCCAGTTTTATGACTAATATATGGTTTAAATTCTTTATTATGAATAGTGAAATCATCTAGATAATTTAAAATAGAATTTGAATTATAATGTTCGTCATCTAGAAAATAATTTTTTTGATCTGCATAACGAATTACAAATTTTTCAATTTCTTCAGAAGTGTAATGATCAAATTGTGTTAATTCATTATCTGTGATTGGCTCTATTGCTTTTTTACCATCAGGTATTTGATTTTTTTCTAAATCAATAAGAGAGTTATCATTTAAAAGAACCATTCCAGTTTCTTTTGCTTTTTTTAACAATGAAGGAGTCCATGTAATTACTCCTGGATCATTTTCACCTAAAACTACAAACATTAATGCTTGTTGATCACTAACATTTTGAAATCCTCTAAACATATTAGTAGGAAATGAAGCGACATCTCCTTTATGTAAAATAACCTCACCCTCTTTTCCATCTGGTCCCCAATAAAAACGCCATGAACCAGAAAAGATAATAAACACCTCAGCTGTTGTATGACTATGAAGCCCAGAACCATTCATCGGTGCAGCACTTACTGCCCCAATATTAAACCCATGCTCCTCAGCAATTTTTACATTTTGTTTAGAATCTTCACTTACGCCAGGACCCACTAATGAGTAATTCAATCTATCTTGATGTCCTTTTAATTTACCCTCAACAAAAGGAACCTTACTTGGTATTAAATCATTAAATCTCGCAAGACGACTTTCTATATTTATTGACATATTAAGAAAAATTATATTTTATGCATTTTTAATGAATATTATTCAAAATATTGAATAAATCAATTAAATATTGAGCCTAAACTGTGAGTAACTGAAACTAAGTAAATTATGACAGAAATTGAAAATTTTAATACTGGAATAAAAAAAGAAGGAAGCACTGAAGTAATTAATTTAAATCCAAAGATAAATATAGCAAATAAAAAAAAAATCAGAATTCTTTTAAAAAATATAGCTGAATCCAATTCAGAAAATATTAATAAAAATATTAGTGATGCGTATCATGATGATGCAGAAATAAGAACCTTCCATCCACTTAATGACTTAAAAGGCATTTCTGAAATAACAGAAAAATTATGGAAACCGCTTTTAAATGCATTTCCTGATCTTGAGAGAAGGGATAACCTAATTCTTGGTGGTTCTTTTCAAGACTCAGTTTTTGTTTCAACAATAGCTCATTTAACTGGGACTTTTGTTAATCCATGGCTTAATGTTCCTGCTCATGGCAAAACAATACATTTAAGAATATGTGAAGCGCATCAAATTAAAGATAATAAAATCATTCAATCACATATTTTGATTGATACTCTAGATTTTATTCGTCAGGCAGGATTTTGGCCAATAAATAAATCATTAGGAGTAGAAGGAATGTGGCCTGGTCCTATAACCGGTGATGGTACAACATTTGAAAATATGAATGATGAGTTATCCATCAATTCGATGAATCAAGCTTTAACAATGCAGAGAAGTTTAAATATAAAACCAGAAACAGATCCTGGATCAACGCATGAATACGTTAGAGATAAATTACTAAATCATCCTCAAAAAGAATTCTGGCATCCTAAAATGATGTGGTACGGACCTTGCGGTATTGGTACAGCAAGAGGTTTAAAAGGATATGTTGATCATCATCAATTACCTTTTAGGTTTACATTTAAAGAGAGAGATTATTGGAAAATTGGTCATTATATAGAAATAGCTGATGGTAATTATTCAATGACATCAGGCTGGCAAAGTATTGAGTGTATACATGGTTCAAATGAGTGGCTAGGCTACCAAGGTACTGGTAAAGCTGTCACAATAAGAGTTATGGATTTTTATTTACATCATGAAGGGCGAATTAGAGAAAATTGGGTACCAATCGATATTGCACATATACTAGATCAAATAGGTGTTGATATCTTTAAATTAATTCATAAAAAATAATTATGGCAATTGAGTATTTAAAAAAAGGTTTGGATGAAAAACAAAGAATTGAAGATAATGATAAAGTAAAAAAAATTGTTGAGGAAACGTTAAGTAAAATTGAATCAGAAGGCGATAAACATATTAGAGAGTTATCTCAAAAATTTGATAACTATTCTCCAGATAGTTTTAGACTAAGTGAAGATCAAATTAATCAATTAATAAGTGAAGTCTCTGACGAAGACAAAGAAGATATTAAATTTGCTCAAAAACAAGTGCGATCATTTGCGGAAGCACAACTTAAAACTTTAAGTGAATTAGAAGTAGAAACGCATCCAGGTGTGATTCTTGGTCATAAAAATATACCTGTACAAGCAGTCGGTTGCTATGTTCCGGCCGGTAAATTTCCAATGGTGGCTTCTGCTCATATGTCAGTTGTTACTGCCTCTGTTGCTGGAGTTCCAAGAATTGTTGCTACTACACCACCTTTTAAAGGTAAGCCAAATCCAGCTGTCGTTACTGCAATGAAAATGGGTGGTGCTCACGAAATTTATGTTTTAGGAGGAATGCAAGGAGTTGGTGCTATGGCTATTGGTACAGAAACTATTAGACCTGTAGATATGCTTGTTGGACCTGGCAATGCATTTGTTGCTGAAGCGAAAAGACAATTGTATGGCAAAGTTGGTATCGATTTATTTGCTGGTCCAACTGAAACAATGGTAATTGCAGATGAAACTGTTGATGGTGAAATATGTGCAACAGACTTATTAGGACAAGCAGAACATGGATATAATTCTCCTGCTGTCATGATAACAAACTCAAGAAAACTTGCAGAAGAAACATTTAAAGAAATTGATAGAATTTTAGAAATCTTACCTACTAAAGAAACAGCAAGTACTAGTTGGAGAGATTATGGAGAAATGATTTTATGTGATACCTATGAGGAGATGTTATCTAAAGCAAATGAAATAGCTTCAGAGCATGTTCAAGTTATGACAAAAAAAGATGATTGGTTTTTAGAAAAAATGACATCTTATGGCGCTTTATTTTTAGGTGCTAGAACTAATGTTGCTAACGGTGACAAAGTGATAGGTACTAACCATACTCTTCCTACTAAAAAAGCTGGAAGATATACTGGTGGTTTGTGGGTTGGTAAGTTCATTAAAACCCATACTTATCAAAAGATTATGACAGATGAAGCTGCAACTCTCATCGGAGAATATGGGTCTAGACTTTCACATTTAGAAGGTTTTATAGGTCATGCAGAACAATGTAATGTGAGAGTAAGACGATATGGGAAAAAAAATGTTGGATATGGAAAACCAGCAGGAGAAAAAATTTAGCTTATTTTAATTCCCCTTTAACTCTCATTTCATTTCTAATTTTTGTTGCCGAGATATCATGTATTTCTTTCCCTAAATCATGTTCTGTAAATGAATAACCAACTCCTCTTCCATAAGAAATATCTATAATGTTTGGAACCTTAACAACTACATATTCTTTACCATCAGTAAAACCATGTTGAGCTAAACCTTCATTGATTTTTGCTTTTACTTCTTCAAATTGAAATGGATTGTCAGCTTGACCTTCTACACCTGCATCTACACCTCCCACATCACGATACATTATACATACCTGACCTGTTTTCTGAAGTGCCCTTTTAAATAATTCTGTATGTCCATCATGCCATGGTTGCCATCTACCTAACATTTGTACTGTTGGTTTTTTCCAATCAAACATTTTTAATCTCCTTTGCTAGATTTTCTATTTCTTCATCTGATAAAAATTTGGTTATTTTAATGTCAGTTTTATTTGGTTGTTCAAACATTTTATTTGTATCTTCAAACCTACCTTCTTTAATAGTATCCAGCCAGATAACAAAATCAGGCTCAAAAGCTTCTCTTGCTTTTTCAGTTGGTGCTACAAAGTCACAAATTACCCATCTTCCATTTTGTTTTTCGAAATCAGCAAATGTTTTCATTCTGTTGGCTTGTCGTATTCTACCTTCCATCGTAAAATCCCAATCATTCGCTGACTTCCTGACTACATCTGCGTTATACCAAGCACAATTATCAATTACTTTAATAAGCCTTTCAGCTAACCAAGTTTTACCAGCACCAGGAAGGCCACAAATAAGTATTTTCATATTATTAAAATTTAAATTTTAGCTATAAAATTTGGGTTAATAACACTTTCTTTCTTGTTGTATAGTAATATATTTTCATTAAAATCTTTAACTGAACCTCCTGCCTCCTCAAGAATAATATGTCCAGCTGCAATATCCCATTCTGAAGTTGGACCTAGTCTTGGATAGATATTTGCCTTACTTTCAGCTAAGTAACAAAATTTAAGAGAACTACCAATTTGGATTAATTCAAAATTATTACAATTATCTTTTATCCAATTATCAAAATCTTTATTAGAGTGTGATCGACTACCAATAACCTTTGTTAAATTACTTTTTTCTTTAACAGAATTTATTTTTATAAAATCTTTAGTTGATTCAATATTTGACTCTGTAATTAATTTATATGCACCATAGTTTTTTAAAGCATAATAAAGCAAAGACCTAGCAGGCGCATATATAATACCAAATAATGGTGAGTTATTTTTTATTAATGCAATATTAACTGTAAATTCTCCATTTTTTTTTATAAATTCTTTAGTTCCATCTAATGGATCTATTAACCAATATGAATTCCAAGTTTTTCTTTCTTTCCATTCTATTAGACTTTCTTCGCTTAATATAGGAACATTTGGGCTAAAAGATTTTAATCTATTTAAGATTAAATTATTTGATTTTATATCAGCTTCGGTAATAGGTGAATTATCATCTTTTATTTCTACATTAAAAGATTTTTTATATACTTTTTGAATTTCCTTACCTGCGTCTATAGCAGTATTTAATATTTTTAATAAATTTTTTGATTTATGTAATTCTAAGTTCATGATTCTTTTAATCGAATTTTTTTATTAATTTAAGTTATATGTAAATGATATACATATATCCAAAGTACAAAGTTAATCCTATAATTCCGTAAATACGTCCAATTTTTTTTGCAAATATCATAAACATTAAAATTAATGTTGTAATTGATAGCATGAAGTATAAGTCTTGATTTGCTAAAACTGCAGGAACTTTAAAATTACCAAAGAATGAACTAATACCTAGAACACCTAATACGTTATAAATATTGGATCCCAGAATATTTCCTAGAGCAAAATCAATCTTTTTTCTAAATGCAGAGACAATACCAACTGCAAGTTCTGGGAGAGAAGTTCCAAAAGCTACTAATGATAATCCAATTACTGAAGCTGGAACATTATATGTTCTTGCAATATTAATTGCTGAATCAACAAGTAAATCTGCACCAAATACTAAACATGCTATACCTATTATAATTAATATTAATGAGATTGTTATTGAATAATCATTTTTATCTATTTCTAAATTATCAATTTCTCCTTTTTTTATTTGAACATACATTAGATAAATTAATGATGTAGTTGCAACTAATCCAAAAATGAAATTAAAATAAAAAAAAGTCATTATAATTAATACAATTCCTAAAATAATATTTATCCAAGCTTGGTTAATCTGATTTTTATTTATATTTACAATTGGAAAAATTAATGTTGTAGTTGCCATCACAAGTATCAAGTTTGCAATATTACTTCCAACTACAGCGCCTAAAGCAAGATCCGAAAAATCATTAAGAACTGCATTAATACTGCTTGCCAATTCAGGTAATGATGTTCCGCCGGCTACAATTACAACACCAATTGCAAACAATGAGATATTAATTTTTCTTCCAAAACTAACTGAACCTCTTATAATTATTTCAGCACCTAAAACTAGAAGCCCTAATCCAATTATCGAAAATAATATATCCATTGAGAATTTTTAATTATTTAAGTTAGTTATATGTTTAAATTAAATAGTATATAATAAATAAATTTTTCTAAATTATGAACGAAAGTTTTGACTATATTATTATTGGTGCAGGCACAGCAGGTTGCATATTAGCAAATAGACTTTCAGAGAATGAGAACATTAAAGTGCTTTTAATTGAAGCTGGAGGAAAAGACACTAATCCTTGGATACATATTCCTGGGGGTTATTTTAAAACAATGCATAATCCAGAAACTGATTGGTGTTTTACAACTGAAGAAGAAAAATTTTGTAATAATAGAAAAATGCTTATCCCAAGAGGAAAAACATTGGGTGGCAGTTCATCAATTAATGGGATGTTATATATAAGAGGTCATGCAAATGACTACAATTACTGGAGACAATTAGGTAATATTGGATGGTCTTGGGAAGACGTATTACCGTATTTTAAAAAATCTGAAGATTACAGAGTTTCTAAAAGTGAATTTCATGGTACTGATGGACCTATCAAAGTAGAGAAAATTAGATCAAAGTTTAAATTATTAGATTTATTTTTGGAAGCGTCTCAAGAATTTGGATATAAAAAAAATGAAGATTTTAACGATGGCGACAATGAAGGAATGGGTTATTTTCCAATGACAATTGATAAAGGATATAGATGTAGTGCTGCAGTTGCTTTCTTAAATCCTATAAAAAATAGAAAAAATTTAAAAATTATAACCAAGGCACATGTTAAAAATTTAACCTTTGAAAATTTAAAAGTAAAAAATGTAAATTTATGGAAAAACAATGAAGAATTTTCATATTCTGTAAATAAAGAAGTTTTATTGTCTGCAGGAACAATTGGATCTCCTCACATATTACAAGCTTCAGGTATTGGTCCAGGTAAACTGTTAAATGAAAATAATATTAGTATTGTAAAAGAAATTGAAGGTGTTGGAAAAAATTTAACTGATCATTTAATGTTAAGACCAGTTTACAAAATTAAAAACTTAGAAACGTTAAATGACATTTATCATAGTTTTACAAAAAAATTTTTAACAGGATTAAGCTATTTAATTTATAAGAAAGGACCATTAACAGTTGGAGCAAGTTACTTGTGTGGCTTTATTAAAAGTGATTCGTATTTAGAAAACCCTAATTTACAATTTCATATCTCACCAGCTAGTACTGATTTACTTGGAAAAGCAGGCCTACATAAATTTCCAGCATTCACTCCTACAATAACAAATATTCGTCCGACAAGTAGAGGGTCAATAGAAATTAAATCTTCAGATACAAGAATTTATCCTCAAATAAAAATGAACTACTTATCTACTGATGAAGATAGGGAAATTGCAGGTAAGTCTATTAAAATTGTAAGAAAAGTTGTTTTAGAATCAAAGGCATTTAAAAATTATGAACCTGAAGAATATAGACCAGGAATACAATTTAAAGATAATGAATCTCTAGCAAAAGAAGCGGGTAAATTTGCAAACACTATTTTTCATCCAGTAAGTACATGTAAAATGGGTAATGATGAAAATTCAGTTGTAAACGATAGTCTTAAAGTAAAAGGAATAAACAACTTAAGAGTTGTTGATGCATCTGTTATGCCAACTATAACATCAGGTAATACGAATGCCCCTACTATGATGATTGCTGAAAAAGCATCAGACTTAATTATTAGAGATCAGAAATAATTATTGAACTACTGTATCTTGAGGGTCAATTCCAGCAACTTCAACTGGTGCTTTCATAGCATCTCTTCTAAAAGGTTCCCCTAACTCTTGATTTAACATTACTTCTATAAAAGTAGTTATACCTTCCATTTGATCTTTGCATGATTGTTTTAAAACTTCTGTCAATTCTTCTTGGGTATGAACTTGAACACCTTTAAATCCACACGCTTCTGCAATTTTTGCATAGCTTAGTTTAGGATCAAGTTCAGTTCCAACAAAATTATTATTATACCAAAGTGTAGTATTTCTTTTCTCTGCTCCCCATTGATAATTTCTAAAAATTATCATTGTAATATTTGGCCAACCTTCTCTATTACAAGAAGTCATTTCACTCATACTAATTCCAAATGCGCCGTCACCTGCAAAGCCAACAACTGGTGTATTAGGACAACCTATCTTTGCTCCAATTACAGATGGAAAACCATAGCCACATGGTCCAAATAAACCAGGTGCCAAATACTTTCTACCATTCTCAAATGTTGGGTAAGCGTTACCAATAGCACAATTATTTCCTATATCACTTGATATAATTGCATCTTCAGGAAGACCTGCTTGAATAGCTCGCCATGCCATTCTTGGTGACATTTTTTCTGGTTCTCTATCTCGTGAATCTTTGTTCCAAGATGTACCAGGATCATCTTCTTCATGATCTAAGCCAGTTAATGTTTGAAGCCATGCTGACTTTGTCTTATGAATTAACTCTTCTCTTTCTCTTCTATCTTTATCACCTGCATTTGTTGTAAGGTTTTCTAAAATTTGTTCTGCAACTAGTTTTGCATCTCCACAAATACCAACACTTATTTTTTTTGTTAAACCAATTCGATCGGAATTGATATCAACTTGAATGACATCCGCATTTTTTGGCCAATAATCTATTCCATAGCCTGGTAAAGTTGAGAAAGGATTTAATCTTGTGCCAAGTGCGAGAACTACATCTGCCTTAGATATTATTTCCATTGCTGCTTTAGATCCATTGTAACCTAAAGGACCAACCGCAAGAGGATGTTTGCCAGGAAAACTATCATTGTGTTGGTATCCGCAAGCAACTGGAGCACTTAATTTTTCAGCAAGTTTTTTGCAATCATCAATAGCGTCAGCTAAAATCACTCCAGCACCAGATAAAATGACTGGGAATTTTGCATTAGATAAAAGATCAGCAGCTTCTTTAATTGCTTCTGTTCCACCTGCAGGTCTTTCAAATTTAATTATAGGTGGCAGATCAATATCAACAACTTGAGTCCAAAAATCTCTCGGTATATTTAATTGAGCAGGAGCAGATCCTTTAATAGCTTTTGAAATAACTCTATTTAAAACTTCTGCAACTCTTGAGGGATCTCTCACTTCTTCTTGATAGCACACCATATCTTTAAATAAGTTCATTTGCTCGACTTCTTGGAAACCTCCTTGACCAATAGTTTTGTTAGCTGCTTGAGGAGTAACTAAGAGCATTGGAGTATGATTCCAAAAAGCAGTTTTTATAGGTGTAACTAAGCCAGTTATACCAGGTCCGTTTTGCGCAATACACATAGCGATTTTACCAGTTGATCTTGTATAGCCATCAGCCATAATTCCACCATTTGTTTCATGAGCAACATCCCAAAATGTTATTCCAGCTTTAGGAAAAAGATCTGATATTGGCATAAATGCAGATCCAATTATTCCAAAAGCATGTTGAATACCGTGTTTTTGTAAAACTTTTACGAAAGCCTCTTCTGTTGTCATTTTTGCCATAATAAATCCTTAATATATTATTCTTTCCTACATTAAATTAATTATTAAATGAACTACAATAATCTTGTTAGTTATTTATTAATTTTATAAAATTCCTATTTAATGAAAAAATAATTATTTACGATTGATAAAATGACGCTTCCTGGACAAGAGATTATTAAGGCTACATCTAAAACTTTACCTAATCAACCTGGTGTATACCAAATGCAAGATGAAAAGGGTAACATTCTATATATTGGAAAAGCAAAAGTATTATCTAATAGAGTAAAGAATTATCTATCTTTAAATAACCTAACCAGAAGAATTCAAAGAATGGTTAGTCTAACTAAATCAATGAACTTCTTTGTCACAAATACAGAGTTAGAAGCAATCATACTTGAATGTAATTTAATTAAAAAACATAAACCAAGATTTAATGTTCTTTTAAGAGATGATAAATCATTCCCTTATATATTTATTTCATCAGAACATGATTTTCCTAGAATTGAAAAACATCGAGGTCCACAAAAGAAAAAGGGTAGATATTATGGACCATTTGCAAGTCCAGATGCAGTAAATAGAACTATTAATACAATACAACGTATATTCCTTTTAAGATCATGCACAGATAAAGAGGTTAATGCAGGAAATAAATTATGCTTCAATTATTATCTTAAAAGATGTTCTGGTCCCTGTGGAGGCAAAATAACAAAAGAAGCCTATTCAAAATTAATAGAGGCAGCAGACGATTTTTTAAGTAGTGGTAATTCTCAAAAAATACAAAAAAATTTTACAGATCAAATGTATAAAGCTTCAAAAAAAAATAATTTTGAATTAGCAGCATCTTTAAGAGATAGGCTTAAAGCTTTAAAACATATTGAGCAAAATAATTCAATTAAGATAAAGGATATTAAAAATGCTGACATTTTTGCAATAACATCAAATGAAGGAAGAACATGTATTTATGGAAGTTTTTTTAGAAATAATACATCTTATGGTGGCAAAGCTTTCTTTCCA
>CACBDX010000026.1 GCA_902538155.1 uncultured Alphaproteobacteria bacterium | reverse complement strand
TAATAAATGATGATTTTCCAATACCTTGAGAGCCTCCAAATAGGAATTTTTTTGATTTACTAGAGCAAATATAATTTATGATTGGAATTAATTTATCTTCTATGTACTTTTTGGAATATTTTTTATTATATGTTTTGTGTATTTCTATTTGAATATAGTCTATTAATGCACTCATTAAATATTTATTTATAAACAAAATACTAATACATGAAATTTCTTTTTGATTTAGGCGGTGTTTTTTTTGATTGGGATCCTAATTATTTCTTTAAAAATGTGTTTAAAGATGATGAAGAAAGAAAATACTTTTTAACTGAGGTGTGTAATGATCAATGGAACTTCCAACAAGATGCTGGTAGATCTATTGAGGAAGCTGAATTAGAGCTTATTCCTAAATTTCCACATTATGAAAATGAAATTAAAATGTATTACAAAAACCATCGTAAAATGATTAGAGGTACTTTTGAGGAGTCAATAAAGGTACTAAGACAGCTTAAAGATAAAAATTATAAATGCTATGTTTTATCTAATTGGTCTTCAGAAACGTTTGAAGGAATACCAATAGATTATCCTTTTATGCAGTTATTTGATGGGCTTCTTATATCTGGCGAAGATAAACTTATAAAGCCTGATCAGGCTATTTATGAATTAGCGAAAAAACGCTTTAATTTAGATCCAGAAGAAACTGTATTTATTGATGATAAGTTAGAAAATATAGAGGCTGCGCAAAAAATGAATTTTAAGACGATACATTTAACGAATCCAAAAAATATTGAAATGGAAATTAAAAAATTTCTAGTTTAATACTTCTGAGGTTTTTTTAATATATGAAAAATATGTTTGATATTTTTATTATTGGCGGAGGTATTAATGGAGCAGGAATTGCACGAGATGCAAGTGGCAGAGGTCTTAAAGTTTATTTAGCAGAAAAGGGTAAGGTGGGATCTGCCACGTCTTCTTGGTCTTCGAAATTAATACATGGTGGATTAAGATATTTAGAAAATTATGAGTTCAAACTTGTAGCTGAGTCTCTTAGAGAAAGAGAAGTAATTACACAAATTGCCCCATCAATTACAAAGCCTTTACCATTTGTTATTCCGCATACTAAAAAATTACGATCTAAATTGTTAATTAGACTGGGATTATTTTTATATGATAACCTTGGTGGTAAAACAAAAATTCCTAAATCATCCAAAGTAATTTTTGCGGAGCAATATCAAAATATTTTACAGTCTAAGTTTACAGAGGGTTTTAGATATTATGATGTTCAAGTAGATGATAAGAAATTAGTAGAAATGAATATTGATGATGCAAAAAAAATGGGCGCCATTATTGCAGAAGATACAAAAGTAATAAATGCGATCAGAATAGATAATTATTGGGAGATAACGCTTAATAATAATGAAAAAATTAAATCAAAAATATTAATTAATGCTGCAGGGCCTTGGATCAATGAAATTGTAAATAATGTTCTCAAAATTAATGCAAAAAAATCTATCAGATTAGTAAGGGGTAGTCATATCATTACAAAAAAATTATATGAAGATGAAGTTGCGTTTACTTTGCAAAATGAGGATAATAGAGTTGTTTTTGTAATTCCTTATAAAGGTGAATATTCTCTTATCGGTACAACTGAAGTTGATGTTGATACACCAGATAACCCTTCTATATCAAATGAAGAAAAAAATTATTTAATTAATACTATTAATAGTCATTTTATTAAGCAAATCTCTCAAGAAGATATAGTCGAGACTTACTCTGGAATACGTCCTTTAATTGAAGATTTTAAAGATGCGACAAAAGTTACGAGAGATTATATATTTGACTTAAATGAGGATGAATCTAAGGCTCCGCTACTAAATATTTACGGAGGAAAGCTCACCACATATAGAAAATTAGCTGAAAATGTTCTTCTTGCTCTTAATAAATATATTCCTGTAAATAAAAAAAATTCCTGGACTGCTAAGCAAAAACTATAATTGGTATCCCTCTTAAATAACTTTTCAAATTTGGTGGGCAGAAAAGTTTTATAAGAGGAATACTTCTTATAGGAGGAAATAATATGAACCCTCTGCCCAAACTTATTTTAGTTTAAATTTATGATATTTATTAAAAATTTTTAAAAAAAGGATGTATTGCCCCTAATATTAGGGGCAATAATCAATACGATTCTATTATTTAAATGCTTGTCCTGAACTATCAAATAATTGGCATCTTCCAGCAGGAAAACCAACTTTTACAGTATCACCAACTTTAATTTCTGAATGTCCTTCAGTTTCAGCAACTAGAGGTTCTCCATCTTTTTCAAGGTATAGGTAAGTAACGTCACCGAGTTTTTCGACAACAAATACTTTACTCTCCCACGAACCATCTGAATCACCATTTACCACTAAGTGTTCAGGTCTAATACCTAAACTTACAGAATCACCTTCTGATGATGATGCAGACATTTTAGGAATTGATATTTTTGACATTCCCATAATATCAACTTCTGTAGCATCAGAACTTTTGCTTAATATCTTACTTGAAATAAAGTTCATTTTTGGCGATCCAATAAATCCACCTACAAACATATTATTTGGTTTATCATAAAGTTCTAGTGGAGATCCTTTTTGTGAAACGATACCGGTATCAAGAACAACAATATCATCAGCTAGAGTCATTGCTTCTGTCTGATCGTGTGTAACGTAGATCATTGTTGCTTCTAGTTCATTATGAAGTTTTGCTAACTCAACTCTCATTTGAACCCTTAATGCAGCATCAAGGTTTGACAGTGGTTCATCAAACAAGAAAACTTTTGGCTTTCTTGTGATTGCTCTTCCAATTGCAACACGTTGTCTTTGACCACCTGAAAGTTGTTTTGGTTTTCTTTGAAGATAATCTTCTATTTGAAGAATTCTTGCTGCCTCATTAACTCTTTCATTAATCTCATCTTTTGATCTTTTTTCTAATTTTAAACCAAAAGCCATATTATCAAATACAGTCATGTGAGGGTATAATGCATAAGATTGAAACACCATTGCAATATTTCTTTGCTTTGGTGGTAAATCATTAACTACCTGACCATCAATTGAAATTGTACCTGAATTTATATCTTCAAGTCCTGCTATCATTCTTAACATAGTTGATTTACCACAACCACTAGGTCCGACTAGAACTGTGAATGATTGACTTTTTATGTCTAGAGATACGTCTTTGATTACATGGACGTCTCCAAAATATTTATTTACAGTATTTATATTTATATCTGCCACTTCATCCTCCTTTGAGCGATCTTTCAAGTGTATGAATACATCATCATACAAATATGAGATTATTTAACGATAATTTAAAGGAAAAATCAATAGTTTTTAATATTAGCCCTTAACTGATCCTGCTACTAATCCTCTTATAAAATATCTTTGTAGAGCGAAAAAGATAAATAAGGGGACTGTCATTGATACAAAAGCTCCTGTTGTTAATATTTCCCAATTTTCCCCTCTTGATCCCAGTAATTCTTTTAGTTTAGCAGTTAAAATTATCTCACTTGGAACCTGGTCTAAAAATACTAAACCAACTAATAAATCATTCCAGCACCATAAAAATTGCAATATAAATATTGAAGCAAACGCAGGTATTGATAAAGGAATAATTATACGTAAAAAAATATCATAATGAGAAGCGCCATCAACCTTAGCAGCCTCCATCATTTCATTAGGTAAGCTTTTTAAGAAATTTCTCAATAAGAAAGTAGTCGAAGCTAATCCAAAACCAGTATGTGCCATCCATACTCCAGGATATGATTTTGCTGCTACACCAAATAATGCACCAAAATCATTATAGATTGTTAAAATTGGTATTAAAGACATTTGAAGAGGAACAACAAGAGAAGCAATTATTATCGCTAAAAGAGTATCTCTTCCGTAAAATCTCATCCAAGTTAAGGAATAGGCAAAAAAGGAACATATTATTAATGGTATCAATGTCGAAGGTAGGGCAACAGCCATTGTATTGACAAATGCTCTTCCAATTCCTTCTTTAAATAAAACTTCTCTATAATTTTCAAAAGTAAATGAAGGCGGGCTTAATGATGTAGTAAATAATCTTTTCCCTTTTTTCTTTTGAAATTCACTTTTTGATCTCCATTCATAATTTCCATCTTCATCTAGTATGACTTCACTTTCATCTTTAAAAATAGCAATATCACCAATCTTGAATTCATTTATTTTTTTAGAATTTATACCAAAGCTTTCAATTTTTTTTCCGGAATTTTCTTCAAATAATGTTCCTTTAATTTTAAAATAACCATCTTCCTCAATTTGAGATTCCATTCCCGACATTCTGTATATTTCATTTATTTCTGTTGTAGTTAAAGCTGTCCACCAACCACTTATAGCTAGTAAATCTTTATCTCTTAAAGAGCTTATAAAAAGTCCAAAAGTTGGAATGATCCATACAATTACAAAAAACAATAACAATAATTGTGATAAGATTGATGATAATGAAATTTTCTTCATTATATTTTTTGTTCCTGTCTATGTTTGTATAAATTCCAAGCTAGGATTGGTATTACCCCAATCATAATAACAATAGCTAAAACACTACCTCTTCCAGAATCTCCACCACCCCTAAACATCCAATCGTACATTAAATTAGCTAATACTCCAGTTTGCCATTCACCATTGGTCATAGCAAAAATAATATCAAAAATTCTCAGAACAATAATTGTTATTAGAGTCCAAATGACAAGAATTGTTTGTTCTAAATAGGGTATGATAATTGAAAAAAATATTTTTAATTCACTTGCTCCATCAATTCTTGCAGCTTCCAACATTTCTTTTGGTATACTTCTTAAAGCAGCACTAAATATTACAAGAGCTAGTCCAGTCTGTATCCAAATCATTATTGCCATTAAAAAAAAATTATTCCATATTGGAATTGTTAACCATGCCTGAGGTTCATAACCAAGTGAAACTATTATTGCATTAAGTAAGCCAATTTGCGTATTATCTGGTCCTCTGTACTCGTAAATAAACTTCCAAATTACTCCTGCTCCAACAAATGAAATTGCCATAGGCATAAATATTATTGATTTTGCAATTGAGCCCCACCAAATTCTATCTGCAAGGTTTGCTATAACTAAACCAAAAAATGTACTTAACGTTGGAACAACAAGCAACCAAACAAGATTATTTAAAATACTTCTTCTAAATTCAGGATCATTTACAGCCCATTTATAATTATATAGACCAACAAATTCTCTTCCAAATTTATCATAGAAACTAAGTCTAACAGTTTCAAAAACTGGATACAAAATAAATACAAATAAAACAATGAATGCAGGAGCTATAAAAACGATTACTCTTATAGAATTTTCAAAATTATATCTTTTTACACTTTTACCTCCGTAGGTATCTAAAAGGTAATTTGAGATATGAAAATAAGCGATAAAAAATAGTATCCCTAAAAAAACGATAAATAATAAGTTCAGGATAGTCATTTATAATTAATTATATAAAAAAACAGGCGAACAAGTTAATTGTTCGCCTGTTATTATTGAATGAATTACTTAATTGCGTCCCAACTGTCTTGGATCGCATCAGCTACATCTTTTGCTGATTTTCCATTGGTATAATCAACCATTCCAGTCCAGAAAGTTCCAGCACCAATAGCACCTGGCATTAAGTCTGATGCATCAAATCTAAAAGTTGTAGCACCAGTTAAAATTTCACCAAGTTTTCTGAAGGTATCACTAGCATATTTACTTCCATCAACACCTTTGTGAGGAGTTAAGAAACCTCCCTTAGCCATCCAATATTCATGTGGCTCAGGGTGCATCAAGAATTTAATAAATTCTATAGTTGCTTGATTATCATTAGTAGCAGCTATTAATGTACCTGCTCCTAAAACTGGAGTACCTAGATCTTTTTCTGCAAAAGCTGGAAAATAAAAGAAATCATAATCTACACCAGCTTCAACACCTTCAGGAAAGAATGCAGGAATAAAACTTGCTTGACGATGCATCATGCACTCAGCAGGAGAAGTAAATAAACCATTTGGAGCATCTCTGAAATCAGTTGTAGCAACTGCTTTTGATCCACCATTCACATAACTATCATTCAGCGCAATTGAACCAAAGAAATCCATTGCTTCAAGAACTCTTGGGTCATTGAAAGGCATTTCATTTGACACCCACATGTCATAAACATCTGGAGAATGAGTTCTAAGCATTATGTCTTCCATCCAGTCAGTTGCAGGCCAACCTGTAGCTGCTCCTGATCCTAGACCAATACACCAAGGAGTATTTCCATCTGATGCCATTTGCTCAGTTAAAGCCATAAGTTCTTCCATTGAAGAAGGAACTTCATAACCATTATCTTCAAAGTTATCTGGTGAATACCAAACTAAACTTTTAACATTTGTTCTAAAGAAAATTGCATTAAATTGCTCATTGCCATTTTCATCATCGTAAGTTGATAGATCAACCCATGATTGACCAGCAGCATAGTTATCTAAAACCATTTGCTTAATTTCATTTCCAAGGGGAACTAATCCTCCCATTGCTGCAGCATTAGCGGCAAGACCTGGTTGTGGAAATACAACTAGATCTGCAGCACTACCTGCTTTCAAGTCAATCATTACTTGTTGTTCAAAACTATCTGAACCACCATATTCAAATGTAGCACCAGTAGCTTTTTCAAATATAGCTCCAACTTCTCTCATTATTTCTTGTTCAGGTGACAACCATGGGCCAAACATTACAACTTTTTGACCACTTAAGTCTGGGCCAGAATATTTGTGACCTCCAGCAAAAGCTGAGAAACTAAAAATAATAGAAGAGAAACTGATTAATAAAATTTTAATTAATTTATTCATTATTCCTCCATATTAAATTAAATATATTTTTATATTTTACCAAAACGTTTTGGTTGTCAATTCCTTATTTGTGAGTTATTCGTACAATTTATGAATATTAAAGAATTGGCTAAAAAACTTGGCTTATCAATTACCACAGTTTCAAGAGCTTTAGGTGGATATTCTGATGTGAGTGAAAAAACAAGAGAAAGGGTCAAAAAATTTGCCAATAAATACCATTATAGTCCAAATCCTTATGCAAGCACTTTAGCTTCTGGTAAAACAAAAACAGTTGGATACGTACTTCCAATTTATGGAACAAATACTAGTACTCTTAATCAAGGGAATTTTTTTCAATTTATTTCAGGTATGTCTGAAGAATTATTATCCGAAAGTATACAACTTCAAATTTTATTTGCAAAAAGTGAAAAGGAAGAATTAGAGGCATATAGGAAGCTAATAACTGATCATAAAATAGAAAATATTGTTTTACAAAACATTAAGACAAACGACAAACGAATAGAAATTCTTAATAATCATAAAGTTAATTATGTAGCTTGGGGAAAAACTAAAAATAAAAGAAATTATTCTTGGGTAGATTTAGATAATGATAATGCAATAGAGGTTATTATTAATTATTTAATTAAAAAAAACCATACTGATATTTCATATATTAATATTTCAGAAAAATATAATTTTGCCAATGAACGTAAATCATCTTTTCTTAAAAATTTAAAATTGAATAACATAAATTTTAATCCTAATTACTATGCCTCAGTAAAACTAGAAGAACCTGAAAATAGTTTTGAAATAATAAAGAATATGCTAACAAAAAATAAAAAAATCTCTGCGATTATTTGTTCAACAGAATTTTCAGCACTAAGTGCAATAAAAGCGTGTAATCATTTAAAATATAAAATTGGTAAAGATATTTCTATTATTACTTTTGATGGTGCTCTAGTTAGGGATTTAAGCTCACCTCCAATTACCGCTGTATCTTTTCCAGTTAAAGAATTAGGCAAAAGGGCAATAAACATTTTATTAAATAAAAATAATAAAAAAAATCAAACAGTTAATTATTTAGCAAAATCAGAAATTATTGAAAGAGGCTCTGTCCATATTGTAAGTTAAAATTTTTTATCTTAATCTTAAGAAGCAATTTCTTTACGAATATAATAACTATTATCTTTATGTTGTTTTATTATGGCTGGTATAATTTCTTTATAAGCATCAAATAAGCTAGTGTTTGCTTTAGGCAGTTGATCTTTTATTAGTTTACTTAGTTTTGGTAAATTATAAGAGGGTACAGATGGAAACATATGATGTTCAACATGATACTCCATGTGCCAATACAAAAAGCTAAATATAGGATTAAATCGTACTGATCGAGTTGTGTATCTATGATCTTTAATATCTTCAGGAAGTCCTAAATGTTGCGTCATATTAAATATATTGATGATGTTACCCCAGTATCTTGGGAAGAATATTAATAGTGCCGGAAGAGGGTTCATTAGATAAAATGATAAAGCAAAAGATGCAATCCATAATAAAACATGTATTCTAGAGATGAGTCGGCATTTTGCTATTTCATTTTGAGGTATACAATCTCTCATAACAGGAGTCGTAAATCCTAATGCATGTTTTATGATTTCGTACTTAAATGAATGTTTAAAATATATTAATTCATAAAATGGAACAAAACTAAATAAAAAACTTTTTAAGCTTGGGTATTGATGAAATAAAGCGGCTTCGAAATCATGAGGGTCACTCACAGAGGACGTATTACTGTGATGTCTGAAATGACTCCAAGTCCATCTTGTAGGTTCAAAGTCAGTCATAAAAGAACCAATTTGGTAAAAAATTTCATTTAAATACTTCGACTTGAAAGCCGTTCTATGACCGCATTCATGCCAAATTGGATTACTAGAATAAAAGAGAACACCATAAAGCCATAGCCACAAGACTGTCCACCAAGTCCCCCATGTTGTTACTGACATGTAACCAAAGAAAAATAAAAGAATGAAATACAGAGTTACGTGTTGCAAACCTTTTAAATCACTTTTTTTTGATAATTGTTTTAGATCTTTTTTGCTTATTTCAGCTCTAAACCACTTATCATCAACATTATCTAGTTTTTCATTCATGCTTACAAAATAAATGTTGTTTTAAAAAAATTAAAGTCAAAAATTAACAATTTTGACACACTTAAATGTCTAACCACTTTCCAGAATCACTACTTTCGTAACATTTGTCTAGGATTTGTTGTATTTCAGCTCCTCTTTCAAAATCAGGCTCATGATTTGTATTACTTTCAATAGACTCAATAAATCTTTCAAAATTAGTAGGTGAAGGAGGGCATTTAATTTCCTTCCATTCTAATTTATCTTCCTTACTTGAAAATTCTCGTTCGGTATCATTAGTAAACATAAACTTATTACCTTCATTAATAGGATCATCAAATTCAATTTTAACGGCACCTTTATCTCCAAATATTCTTAGCTCTAATCTATTCGAATAACCAGTTGCAAATCTAGTTGCATTAATAGTACCGATTGCACCGTTATCAAATTCTACCATAGATAAAAAAGTATCATTTGCATCTAAAATATAATCTTGAATTTTTTCTCCCTTTGAATGAAAAGTTTTTAGAAAAGAATTCAGTCTTTTGATCTTTCCAATCGGTCGAGAAGCAAAATCAAATATATGAACACCAATATCACCTAATGTACCTTTGCTACCATGATTTGTTGATAATCTCCAAAGCCATTTATCTTGTTCCTTCCAATTGCCCCAGTAGTTTGATGTTAGCCAAGATTGGTTGTAATTTGCATCCATATGCATAATATTACCAATTTTACCATCTTTAACCATCTTACAAAGTTCTTGATATCCAGATGAATTACGATAACTAAAGTTAACCATGTTAATAAGGTTTTTACCTTTAAGTGCATCACACATTAATTGAGCATCAGCAAAATTTTCAGCTAGCGGTTTCTCACAAAAAATATGTTTATTTTTTTCTATTGCTTTAATTGATATTTCTTTATGAAAAGCATCAGGTGTTGTGTTTGAAATTGCATCTACATCTGATTTTTCTAAAAGTTCATCGACACTATTATACCTAAGATCAATATTAAATTTATCGCAAAACTCATTTAATCTATCATTATTTACATCACATGCTGCAACCACATCTGAATTTTTATTATCTTTAAAAGCACTTGCATGCCATTCAGCTATTCCGCCTGTACCAACAATACCAACTTTAATCATTTTTTATAATTATGATCTACTTGATATCCTTTTATCTCTATTGGCTCAACTGGTGTTGTTCTCTCCATATTGTCTATACCCTTAGCAATTCTGTCAATCCAAATCCCAGATGTTTTTTCAGGACAAACCCAATGAACAGAATTTTTTATTACCCTTTGAACATCTTTATTATAATAAACAGGGTATGACTCGTGACCTGGTCTAAAATAAAATATTTTACCGTTACCTCTTTTATAACAAAGGCCTGATCTAAAAACTTCACCACCTTCAAACCAACTTACAAATACTGTTTCATCTGGTGCTGGAACTTGAAAAGGTTCTCCATACATTTCAGTCATATCAATTTCAAAATATTCCCCCAAACCTTCGGCAATAGGGTGACCAGGGTTGCAAACCCAAACTCTTTCCTTTTCACCTCTTTCTGCCCATCTAATATTTGCAGTTGTACCCATCATTCTTTTAAATATTTTTGAATGATGGCCGGAGTGAAGTACTAAAAGTCCCATTCCTTCTAAAACTCTTTGTTGTATTCTATCTACAATTTTGTCTTCTACTAGATTATGAGCTTTGTGACCCCACCAAATTAGAACATCAGTTTTCTCAAGTAATTCCTCACTTAAACCATGATCTTTTTCTTCAAGAGTGGCAGTAGAAATATTCAAACTTTTATCGTCAGATAAAAAATCTTTAATACAACCATGAATACCTTTTGGGTAAATTGATTTTACATGTTCGTCTTCTTGTTCATGTACAAATTCATTCCAAATTACTAAATTGACCATGCTATTTTATCTGACTCTTCCACCGTGAAATCTGTGCCCTAGAATTGCAAGTATTATAATTAAGCCATTGAAAAACTGTCTCCATACCCCACTCATGCCCATAGCTACAACACCAACTTCCATGTATGCAATTACGCCAACACCAAAAACAGCGCCAACTATAGTTCCAACGCCACCCCAAGTAGGTGTGCCTCCAATAAACACTGCAGCTAGTGCAAGTAATAAGTAACCAAATCCTTGCGTTGGCCACCAGGTAAAATTAATTAAACATGAAAAAATTCCTGCAAGTGCTGCACCTAAACCAACATACATAAATGCACTTATTCTTACCCAGTTAACATTAATTCCCATTTGTGCTGCTGAGTCAGGATTGTCTCCTACATGATGAATATGAATTCCAAAAACATGCTTTCTGTAAAGATAATAGGAAAAAATTGTAAACAACGCAGCCCAGTACACTTGCATTGGAACTCCAAAAAGTTTTCCAACTAATACATCGTAGATCCAGTGATCTGAAATTTCCATAAAAGAAATTGATTTACTATCACTAGCTACAAACAAAAATCCTCTTATAAAAAATAAAGCTCCAAGTGAAGCAACTAAGGATGAAAGGCGTCCATAAACAACTAAACATCCCATCAGTATGCCAACTACTGCTCCAGAAAGTATTCCTATAAGAATACATAATAATGGATCAAGTCCTGCTTTTAATAAAAGAGCAAAAATGTATGCTGACAATCCAAAAGTAGATGCAAAAGACAAGTCTATTTCTCCTGCAGTAACTAAAAAAACAAGAGGGATAACCATAAACATAATTACTGGAAGCATTACAAAAACAGATTGATGTAAATTTGGCCTCATCATTACTTCTGGAGCCCCAATTAGGAAAACTAACATTAAAATTATAAAGTAACCTAAGCTTCCTAATGCTCTTCCATTTTTTCCAATTAAGTTTTTAAATGTATTTTCTTTTGTATTCATTAATGTTTACTCACTGCATCTTTCATAACTTTCATAAGTGCTTCGGGACCTTCAATGTCATTTTTATTTAATTGATGAACAACTTCACCTCTGTCTAAAACAATAAACCTATCAGAAATATCATAGACATGATAAATATTATGACCAATAAATAAAACTGATCTTCCAGATTTTTTCACATTATCGACAAAATCAAAAACTTTTTGAGTCTCAATGAGTGAAAGGGCTGTTGTTGGCTCATCCAATACAATTAACT
>CACBDX010000025.1 GCA_902538155.1 uncultured Alphaproteobacteria bacterium | reverse complement strand
TATTCTATGAAATATTTAAAAAATATGAGATTATTACTAACCAAGAGTTTGAAAATCTTAAAAGTATAAATAATGTTTTAATCTTAGATCAATTAAATTTTGAAAATTGGACATCAATAATAAACTCTTCAACATATGTAATTACGCCTGAATGTGGATGCACACATATTGCATCACTTTCTGAAACGAAACTTTGTGTTATTTATGATTCAGACAATGTTCCAGGTATGATTGCAGAAGAATATGCTCCATGGAAGAAAAAATATACTAAACTATTTTCTAACAACCAAAATTTAGAAAAAGAATTAATTTCATTTATTGATTAATTTACTATCGTGTAAAAAATCTAAAACTTTTTTTACTGAAATTGAGTCCATTGTATCGGTCAGAATCCTATAAGCATTTTTATATTCAGATAAGTTTGATTTTGAGATAACATTATCTTTAGCTAAAAAAAGAATGGGTGAATTACTTAGAGCTGCTATATGACCTGGTCCAGTATCATTACTAATTATAAAATTACTTTTTTTAGCGATGGAATAAATAATTTCAGGAGGTGATTTATCGCTTAAATCAATAACCTTCTGACATGCATTATTGATCTTTTCTACTGTTTGTTTATCTGATTTTTGCCCAATAACACAAATATTATATCCTTTTTTTTCTAAAGTACTTGCAAGTATTGCAAATTTATCTGGTGACCATTGCTTGTCCTTACCTGATTTAGAGACACCAGGTATCATTAAGATTATTTTATCTTCATTAATTGCCGTAATATCTCTGGAAAGCCAGTCTACATTTTGATTAATTTCATTTACTCCAAGTAACTTTAGTTGATTGTATAAACCTTGTTGTGGAGATTCAGTTCCTTGTGGAGGAATTACATATTGAATGTCACAATTAGAACGAGATCCGTTAACTTTTACTTCTGAAATAAATTTTAAGAATGACCAATAATTATTTGTTCTTTTAGAATTCTGTAAATCTATGATTAGATCATATTTATTTTGATTAATTTTTAATATAACCTTAAGTGAATCAATTATTCCTTTTCTATTATCTTTAAAAATCGAATTAAAATAATCTGAATTACTTAAAAAATTTATGTATTTTTCTTCAGTGAGTAAGTCAATAGTGGCATTATTAAAAAATTGCTTAATTGATGCCATAGCAAGTATAGAAAATGCAATATCACCAAGCGATCCATGCTTTACAACTAGTATTTTGTTAAATTGACTGCTGTTCATATAAATCTACGTAACTTTGTACCATTTGGTTTTTTGAAAATGTTTTTGATATATAGTCTTTACTATTTAAAGAAATATTAGAAAATTTTTCTTTATCTATTTTTATAATATTTTGAAGTTTTACATCTATTTGATTATATTTATGAGGATCTACTTTATAAATATCATCTAATTTATCAAGCTGGTCTTTGACACCGCCATAGTTAAAAGCGAGTATCTTTTTTTTCATTATTAATGCTTCGCTTATAGTTCTTCCAAATCCTTCAGCTTGTGAAGGAAAAGAGGTAATAATTGATGATAGGTAATATAAAACTTTCAAATCATCTCTTAGTAGATTGCCTATAATCTTACATTTATGATGGAGGTTAAAACTTTGAATTTTATTTTGTAGTTTCTCTGTATAAGATTGATTTTTTGTATCACCTGCAAAATAAAGAAAAAAATTATCATTTTGCATCTTATTAAATATATCTAAAAACTCAATTTGACCTTTCCAGTTTGTTAGCCTTGCAGGATATAGTATAATATTTTTTGAGGTATCAATTTGATACTTATTTATTATATTTTCTATTTGAGAATCTAAAATTGGTTTTTCAAAATATTTGACATCAACTCCTCTATTAATCACTTTAATTTTATTTGAATCCAAATTGTATTTTTTACTAATTTCATTTTTTACATAATTTGAAATCGCAACAATCTGATCAACTTTGGATAATTGCTTATTATAGATTTTTTTAAAATAAGAATTACCACCATACACATTATGAAATGTGGATATAGTTTTGAAGTTTTTATTTTTTATAAAACTTAAAATCCATGCTGGTGCTCTTGATCGTACATGAACAATATTAATATTTTGATTTAAAATTAATTTTTTTAATTGATTAGCAATTAATGGATAAATAAAAAAATTTTTTGAGTTAACTGGTAATTGAAAATGATCAGTATAATTTTTATCAATTTCCTTAATTAAACGGCCTCCATTTGAAATAATATTATTTTTTAAATTTAATTCAGATAAATAATTTGCGACTTCAATAGTGCCTCTTTCGACACCACCAGAGTCTAAAGAGGGAAGAATTTGAGCGACATTAAATGATGACATTTTATTAAAATATAAGTATTTGTATCAAAGATGCCTTACTTTATTAATAAGAAAAATGAAAGAATTCGCTATAAATCTATAAAGGGTAAGGGGCCTGGTATCATCTTTATCCATGGCCTTAACTCAGATATGAGTGGTCAAAAAGCTTTGTCTTTAGAAAGATTTGCACGAAAAAATAAATTGCGGTTTATCCGTTTTGAATGCCGTGGTCATGGTAAATCTGATGGAAAATTCGAAGATTTTACAATCTCAGATTGGAAGAAAGATTTAATTGATATCATTGATAATATTGCAAAAGGACCGCAAATTCTGGTTGGTAGCAGTATGGGTGGATGGTTAATGTTTTTAGCTGCCAAAGCAAGACCAAAAAGAATTGCTGGATTAATTGGCCTAGCGGCAGCACCTGATTATATCGATGGGTTTTATAAAAAACTCCCTTTAAAGAAAAAACAAGAAATGAATAAAAAAGGAATTATTAAATATACCTCCTACGGGTTTAGTTATTTTATAAAAAAGAAATACATTGTTGAAGGTAGAAAAAATAAAATTTTAAATAATGAATTCAAATGGAATAAGCCCTTAATTTTAATACAAGGACTAGAAGATAATGTTGTCACTCCAGATGTTCCAGAAAAAATAGTAAAAAAAGTTAAAGGTAATCAAATCCAAATAAAATTATTAAAAAATAGTGATCATAGATTATCCGATCCATTTGATTTAAAAATAATAAATGATTCTATTCAATCAATAATAAAAAACTAAGCAGATTTTTC
Organism: uncultured Alphaproteobacteria bacterium; assembly: GCA_902538155.1. Classification (GTDB taxonomy): domain Bacteria; phylum Pseudomonadota; class Alphaproteobacteria; order HIMB59; genus CACPNW01. The sequence goes on along the minus strand of CACBDX010000025.1, from coordinate 9,474 downwards.
TTCTTTAATTAATACAGGTTGATCAAATTTATTGATCATTTCTTTTGGAACAATCTGCCAGAAAAGCAATTTTTCATTTTCCCAATTTTCGAGTAAATTTTTTGCGTAAATTGAATTTGTTTCCTTGATATGTTCTTCGATTTTTTGATGTAAAACTTTTTCCCAATAATTTGTCATTTGTTGTTGATAAAAAATATCCTCAAGATTAATTCGAAGTGGTAGAGTTCCTTCTTTATCGTACACAAATGCCATACCTCCAGTCATGCCAGCTCCAAAATTATTACCTACTTCGCCAAGAATAACTGCACTTCCTCCAGTCATATATTCACATCCATTATCACCACATCCTTCAATAACAGCATGTGCGCCAGAGTTTCTAACAGCAAATCTATCACCAGCAGTTCCAGCTGCAAAAAGTTTACCACGTGTTGCTCCATATAGGACAGTATTTCCAATGATAACATTTTTGTTTGTTTTTAGTTGAGAAGATGAGTTTGGTTGAATAACAATTTTACCCCCTGATAATCCTTTTGCAACATAATCGTTAGAATCACCAAAAACTTTAAGAGTAGTTCCTTGCACACTCCATGCTCCAAAAGATTGCCCGGCAGAACCATGAAAATTTACAGTAAAAAAATCCTCTGGAAGAGAACTCATTCCTTTTGTAGTAGTAATTTCTGATGCAAGTCTTGTACCAATAGCTCTATCAGTATTTTGGATATTATAGTTTAGTTCAATTTTTTGATCTTTTTCAAAGAAAGACTTAGCATCCTCTATGATTTTAAAATCAAGGATATCGCTAACTTTATTAATTGTATTTTTCTTTATATCAAATTCTCCAACTGATGAATCAATAGTTTGAATAATTGGATTTAAATCTAAATCATCAAGATCAGAACTTCCTCTACTGACTTGATATAAAAGATCAGATCTTCCAACTATTTCATCAAGAGAAGAAAAGCCTAGTGATCCTAAAATTTCTCTTACTTCATCAGCAATAAAACTAAAAAGGTTAATTACTTTTTCTGGTGTACCAGTAAATTTTTCTCTAAGTTTTTCATCCTGAGAGCAAACTCCAACAGGGCAAGTATTTGAATGACATTGTCTAACCATGATACAGCCCATAGCAACTAAACTTGCTGTCCCAATTCCATATTCTTCTGCTCCAAGCATAGCCGCAATAACGATATCTTTTCCAGTTTTCAAACCTCCGTCAGTTCTAAGAACAACTTTATCCCTTAAGTTATTTAGAGACAGAACTTGATGTACTTCACTTAATCCAAGTTCCCAAGGAAGTCCTGCATACTTTATACTTGTTTGTGGGCTTGCTCCTGTTCCACCATTGTGACCTGAGATGAGTATCGTATCAGCTTTTGCTTTTGCAACACCAGCTGCAACTGTCCCAATCCCTGACTGAGCAACTAACTTAACGCAAACTTTAGCTCGTGGATTAATTTGTTTCAAATCGTAAATAAGCTGAGCTAAATCTTCGATAGAATAAATATCATGATGAGGAGGAGGACTAATAAGCGTCACACCTTCAGTTGAATGTCTTAGTTTAGCAATTAATTCTGTAACTTTTCCTCCTGGTAATTGTCCGCCCTCACCAGGTTTTGCACCTTGAGCAACCTTAATTTCAATTTCTTCACAATTATTTAAATACTCCGCTGTCACACCAAATCGTCCACTTGCAATTTGTTTAATTTTTGATGATGGGTTATCTCCATTTGGCTTAGGTTTAAATCTAATCGGATCTTCACCACCTTCACCTGAATCAGATTTAGCTCCTATCCTATTCATTGCTACAGAAAGAGTTTCGTGCGCTTCTGGACTTAGGGCTCCAAGTGATATTCCTGGCGCAACTAGCCTTTTTCTAATTTCTTGAGAAGGTTCTACTTTATTAGAGTTGCTATTATCGTTATTCTTTTTGAAGTCTAAAAGATCGCGAATATTTATAGGATCCATTTCATCTATCATTGTAGAATATTTTTTAAATAAAGAATAATTATTAGAAGTTACTGCAGTTTGAAGCATGTGAATTGATCTTGCTTCAAAAGCATGTTTTTCGCCGCCAAATCTGTAGCGATAGTTTCCTCCAATTGGTAGCGTAATAACACTTTCTTTATATGCCTTGTCATGAGCTAATCTAGATCTTCTTTCAATACCACTAATACCGATACCAGATATTTTAGAACTCATAGAAGGGAAATATTTGCTCATTAAGTTTCTACTGAGTCCAATCGCTTCAAAATTACAACCACCTCGATATGAATTAATCACTGATATTCCCATCTTACTCATAGTCTTAAGCAAACCATTATTTATAGAATTAATGAATCTCTCTACACATTCTTCATATGAGAGATTTTTAAATAATCCCTTTTTATGTCTTTCTGCTATAGCTTGTTGTGCCATATATGCATTGACACTTGTTGCTCCTACTCCAATAAGCACCGCAAAATATTGTACATCTAAACATTCTGCCGATTGAACATTTAAGGAAATAAAAGTTCGAAGATTTTGTTTAATTAAATGATGATGAACAGAACTTGTAACTAATATCATAGGAAGAGCTATTCTTGTTTTAGACATTTCTTTGTCACTTAAAATTATATGAACATACCCCTCTCTAACAGCTTGTTCTGCTTCAAGGTTAATTCTTGCAATTTCTGTCTCAAAATTATTTTCAGTATTGGTTTTATCCATTGTAGTGTCAATGATCTTCACAGTATCTTTCATATATCTACGCATAGATTTGAATTGCTCAATTGAAAGAACAGGAGAGTTCAATTGCAAATGATCGCATTGATCTTCATCTTCATCAAGAATATTACTTAAGTTTCCAATTCTAGTTCGAAGACTCATAACAACTCTTTCTCTTAATGAATCAATTGGTGGGTTTGTAACTTGACTAAAATTTTGTCTAAAAAAGTGATGGAGTCCTCTATATTTATTTGAAAGTACAGCTAACGGAGTATCATCTCCCATCGATCCCGTTGCTTCTTTTTTTTCAGCAATCATAGGATGAAGTATTAATTCGATGTCTTCTACTGACCAGGCAAAGCATGCCATTCTTTTTCGTAGATCTCCAGAGTCTAAATCTCTAAATTCCTCATCAACAGATTGAACGAGTTTATCAATATACGTAATTTTTTTAGTCCAATCACCAAATGGTTTAGTTTCTGCCAAATACTTTTTTATCTCATGATCTTTAAAAAATTTTTTCTCTTTAAAATTGACAGCTATTAATTGACCTGGTCCTACCCTACCTCTTTCTACTATTTCATTTTCTTTAATATTAACCATTCCAGTTTCAGAACCCGCAATCAGAAGATTTTTTGTCAATGTATATCTTATAGGTCTAAGGCCATTTCTATCCATTCCAGCAATAGCCCAATCCGCGTAAGCGCCACATATTGCTGCTGGACCATCCCATGGCTCCATAACTGCTCCACCATAAGCGTATAAATCTTTTATTTTTTTTGGAAAATCTCTTCTATGGGACCAAGCTTCTGGAATTGTTATTATTTTAGCCATAGGTAAAGAGCGATTAGCTTTGACTAATAACTCTATTGTTGAATCTAATGCAGCAGAGTCAGACGCGTTAGAATCAATTATGGGTTTTAAATCATCAACATTATTACCAAAATTTTTATGTTCCATTCTTGGCTCATGAGCAGCCATCCAATTTTTATTACCTTTGAGTGTATTTATTTCACCATTATGCGCAATCACTCTAAAAGGCTGTGCTAAAGACCATGTAGGAAATGTATTAGTTGAATAACGCTGGTGATAAACTGCATATCTAGAAATAAAATTCTCATTTTGGATGTCTGGATAAAAATTGGAAAGCTGTTCTGCTAAAAACATACCTTTATAAACAATAGACTGGCAAGATAGTGAGCAAATATAAAAGTCTGAAATATTTTGATTTCTAATTTCTTTTTCTATTCTTTTTCTAATTATATAAAGTTTATTATCAAATTGCTTTTCATCTTCTAGTTCTTCATTACAAATTAGTATTTGTTCTATTTCAGGCCTTGTTGCTTTTGCTTTATCACCAATAATCGATGAATTAATTGGAACGTGTCTCCAACCATATATTTTCAAACCCTCTTTAATTATTTCAGATTCAACAATTGTACGAGCATTTTCTTGAGCGGCAAAATCTGTACGTGGTAAAAAAATCATGCCAACTCCGAAAGGTAAATCATTAGGAGTGTGACCCGTTCTTTCTATTTGTTGAATAAAAAAATTCTTTGGAATGGATAACTGTATTCCTGCACCATCACCTGTTTTACCATCAGCATCAACTGCTCCCCGGTGATACAAAACTCTTAAAGCTTGAACTCCTAACTCGACTATTTCTCTTGTCTCAGATCCATCTAAAGATGCTATTAATCCTACACCACATGATGAATGTTCATCTTGTTCATTATAAACGTGATTTTCTTCTAAGAATTTTTTATTCTTTTTATACTTTTCAATAAAGTGATTAGGCATTTACTGCTTTCTTATTAAAATTATTTTGATCGGAAAAATTGTTTTCTAAATATTTATTAATATTCTTTGCTGCATCACGACCATCTTTGATTCCCCAAACAACTAAACTTGCACCGCGAACAATATCTCCAGCAGCAAATACTCCATCAATTGATGTCATCATATTTTTATAATTAATTTTTAATGTACCCCATCTTGTAACTGTCAGGTTGTTATGATCAAAAAGCTTTGGTAAATCTTCAGGTTCAAAACCTAAAGCTTCTATAGCTAAATCAACATCTAGGTCTTTTTCCGTACCTTCTTTTGGCTCTGGCTTCCTTCTACCTGACTCATCAGGTTCTCCAAGTTGCATTAAAACGGTTCTGACATTTTTCAATAATCCGTTTCCAGAATATTCAGTTGGTAAAGTCAACCATTGAAAATCGACACCCTCTTCAATTGCATTTTGAACTTCTCTTTGCGAACCAGGCATGTTTGTCTTATCACGTCTGTAAAGACACTTAACAGATTTTGCTCCTTGTCTTACTGCTGTTCTAACGCAATCCATAGCGGTATCACCGCCACCAATTACAACTACATTTTTTCCATTTGCATTTAATCTTCCATTTGTAAAATCTTCAACTTTATCTTTTAAACCAGTCTTGTTACTTGCTATTAGAAAATCTAAAGCTGGTACGACATTATTAAAATTAGATGTATTTAGATTGATTTCTCTAAATTTGTAAACCCCAGTTGCTATAAGAACTGCATCATGCTTAATTTTAATATCTTCAAAAGTAATGTCTTTGCCAATATCGCAGTTCAATTCAAACTTAATTCCACTTTCTTTAAGTCGATTTGTTCTTCTTATAACAATATCTTTTTCTAGTTTAAAATTTGGGATACCATAAATTAAGAGGCCTCCTGGTCTATCGTAGCGATCATATATTGTAACTTGAAATCCTTTTTTACGAAGTTCTTCTGCTGCAGCTAATCCGGCAGGACCAGAACCAATAATTCCAACACTTTGATTTTTTTCTTCAATTGGTTCTATATTTTTAACCCAACCTTCTTCCCAAGCTTTATCTGTAATATATTTTTCTATCGATCCGATAGTAACAGTACCGTGGCCAGATTGTTCAATTACACAGTTACCTTCACACAATCGATCTTGGGGGCATATACGACCACAAATTTCAGGCATGTTATTTGTAGAGCTGGAAATTTCAAACGCCTCCTGCATTCTATCCTCAGCAGTGAGCTTTAACCAATCTGGAATATTATTATGTAAAGGACAATGAACTTGGCAGAAAGGAACACCACATTGAGAACATCTGGAAGCTTGTTCTTCTGCTTTTTGTGAGGCATAATTAGCGTAAATTTCATCAAATGATTTAACCCTCTCTTTGGGAGATATTTTACTTGGATTTTCCTTGTTTATTTTTATAAATTTTAGCATTTAGTTATCATTTGTTTACTATTTTATCTAGATCGAACCAAATACACATTCAAGATAAAAAAAGAAACAATAATTTTATAATAATAGTACCACTTATGTACTAAAGCTTAGAAAACCCTTAATTTACTGCAATATTTTTAAGTATTTGCAGTGTATCCTGTGGATTAATATCAAGATTTTGGAACGATTTATCGACATTTATTACAATATTATCCTTTTCAAATAATAATAACTGTTCAGACGTAAGAGGCGAAATTGGAGTTTTTTCAGCAATATTTATCATAGGTTTCATTACTGCCATAGGAACAGGAACTAAAACCCTAGTTTTGTCTAAAAAATCAGAAATATGATTAAAGAATTCTTTGTAAGAATAAATCCTTGGACCGGCAAGTTCATAAATATTTTTCCCTTCAATCTTGGACTTAATTATTTCATCAACAGCTAGAGATACATCGTCAATAAATACGGGTTGGAATTTTGTAGAACCATCTCCAAAAAGTGGGACAAAAAATGAAGCTTTAAATATTGGCAAAAGTCTTTTCATGAAAATATCGCCACCACCTATAATAACACCAGGCCTAATAATAATTACATTATCTAGTTGTTTAAAAGCTTCCTTTTCAGATTTATGTATTGCAATACTTCTTGTTGAATTTTTATCAATATCTACACCAAGACCAGAAAAAAAAATGAATTGTTTTAATTCCTTACTAGATTTTAAGATTCTAATAAGTTTCTGATTAAACTTATATATTGTATTGTTAAAATCACCTTTCTTTTGATCGTATGTAGTTTTCAAACTAATACATATGTCAGCATTATTTAAAACAGATTTAAGCCTTTTGTCTTCTAATGAAGAATAACGAAAGGGAATTATCTGTCCTGTTACACCTAAAAGTCGGATTTTTGCTTCTTGTACAGATCTTTGATATGGAACAATGATTTTATGGCCATTTTTAGTAAGTCGTCTTATTAAATGTTTACCTACAAAACCTGCACCTCCAAAAATTACTATTGATTTCATGACCTTTAATTAAATAAGTGATATAGAGGAAAAAATATAGATCATACAGATAATAAAATCAAAATGAAAATAAATTTATATAGAGGAGATCTCCCAGCAAGTTTTAAAGCTTCTAATATTATTGCATTGGATAGTGAAACAATGGGATTAAATCCTAAAAGAGACAAATTATGTTTAGTCCAAATTTCTAATGGTGATGAAGTAAGTCATCTAGTAAAAATAGACTTATCTAGTCAAAAACCTCTAAATTTAATTAAGATACTGAAGAATAATAAAATTCAAAAAATTTTTCATTATGCAAGGTTTGATATAGCTGTATTCAAGCACAACTTCAAAATTAATATTAAAAATATTTACTGCACTAAGATCGCATCAAAACTGGTTAGGACGTATACAGATAAGCATGGATACAAAGATCTTTGTAGTGAATTATTAGGAAAATCAATATCAAAAACTGAACAATCTTCTGATTGGGGTGGAGAATTAACTAAAGAACAACAGAAATATGCTGCTACCGATGTTCTATATTTACATAAAATTAAAGATAAACTTGATTCAATGTTATTAAGAGAAAAAAGAAGTAAATTAGCTAAAGCCTGTTTTGATTTTATTCAATATAGGACAGATTTAGATATTAATGGTTGGTCAGATCAAGATATATTTAAGCATTAATGAAAAATAATAAAAAAATAATTAATAGCGCAAATAGAACTCTAGCAAGAGAGTTAAGTAGCATAAAGAATTTAAAATCAACGTTTAATTTAAATTTTTGTAGAGCTGTTAATTTAATTTATAATACAAAAGGAAAAGTTGTTATTACTGGTGTTGGAAAAAGTGCACACATAGGAAATAAGATATCTGCAACTCTTACGTCAACAGGAACTGCATCATATTTTGTTCATGCCACCGAAGCAAGTCATGGTGATTTAGGAAGCATAAAAAAAGATGATTGTGTTATTGCTATTTCTAATTCAGGTGAAACATCAGAATTGAATAACATAATTAAATTTACTAAAAGATTTAATATCAAACTTATAAGTATAACGAGTAACTCAAAAAGTATACTTCATAAAAATGCTTCAGTAGGTATTTTATATAAGAAACCAATTGAAGCTTGCCCTCTAAACCTAGCGCCCACAAGTTCAACTTCAATGTCTATGATCATAGGGGATTGTATAGCAATTGCACTATTAGAGTTAAGAGGTTTTAAAAGTAATGAATTTAAAAGACTCCATCCTGGAGGCAATCTTGGTAAAGATTTAAAAAATTTAAGTGAAGTTATGCATCCAAAAAAAGAACTGCCTCTAGCTAAATTACATGAAAAAATGTCAAAAGCTTTAATTACTATGACCAAGATGAGTTTTGGTTGTATTGGTGTAATTAATAAAAATGAACAAATTGTTGGAATAATTACTGATGGTGATTTGAGAAGAAAGCTCAATTCAAAATTTTTTGAAAAAAAGGCATCTGAAATAATGACAAAAAATCCAACTTTAGCTAACAAAAATATGTTAGTTGGAGAAGCAATAAATCTAATGAATACTAAAAAAATAACTAGTTTATTTATTTGTGATAAAAAAAAACCATTAGGAATAGTTCATATTCATGATTTATTAAGATTGACGAGTTAATTTGAATTTTTTTTTACACATAAATAAAAAAATAATATTTTTTTTTGGAATAATTATAGTTTTTTCTTTTTTAATAATAATATTCTCTAAACAAATTAATTTAAAAAATATTGATTTAAAAATTTCTCAAAAAATCTTATCAAATGCAGATATTGCTGAGCCAAAGTTCGCCATAAGTAATAACTCAAGAAAAATTCATATAACAGCAAAAGAGGGTAATTTTTTGAATAAAGATGAAATTTTATTAAGTAAAAATGTCAAGTTTAAATCAAATGATTTTAGCATTGAAACTGAAAAGGTAGTTTTTGATAGAAATAAACAAACTGCTGAAAGTAAAACAAAATCGCTATTCACATCAAAAAATACTATTATTTCTTCGGATGGTTTTAATATCTATGATAATGGAAATAAAATAAAGTTTTATGGAAATTCTCTAATAGTTTTAAAATGAACTTAATTTTTAGTATAGCCATAATAATTTTATTTTCTTTTAATATTATAGCGAGAGAAATAGGTGAAACTGAAATTACTACAGAAGATGGGATTGAGGTCTTTCAGGATGAAAAATATTATTTATTAAAGAAAAATGTAAAAATTTTATCTGATAATTTTAACCTAAACGCTAAAGATGTAAAAATTGACTTTGATAAAAGTCTTTACGATATAACTGAATTAAATGCAAAAGGAGAAGTAAATTTTGTTTCTTCAAAGTTTGGAATGAGTAGTAAAAGTGAATCTTTAAAGTTTGAAGTTAAAACAGAAAGACTAAAAGTAAACGGAAAGAATTCAGAATTAATTACTAAAGATATCAAAATGTATTCAGATGGATTTATTGAAGTCAACAATCTTAATGGTGATTTTAAATTAGAAGGCTTAAA
>CACBDX010000024.1 GCA_902538155.1 uncultured Alphaproteobacteria bacterium | reverse complement strand
TATGTCCAATGTGTAGTAAGCAATACTACGACTTAGGAAGAACGGAATTGGAATGTCCTGAGTGTGGTAAAGAAATTGAAGTTACCACCATGACTAGACCAAGACGTGGAAGAAAACCTGGAAGTACTAATGCTGCTCCTTTAACTAATCCTATTCCTCCAAAGCCAAAAGAAAAAGATGATGATCTTGATATCGATAATTTGGATTTGGATAACAACGAAGACAATCTTGAGGATGATACTGTTTTATTAGAAGATGAAACAGAAATTGATCCAATAGCCGAAGGTATTAAACCTAAAGAAGACGGCGAAGAAGAATACTAAAATTTTAATAAAAATTTAGAAGATGTTTAAGGTACTGCAAAACACTTGGGCCCTTTTTTTTGGATTTGCTTTAATTAGTCTTGGTCACGGTTTGCAAGGAACACTTATCGGTGTTCGTTCTGTTTTAGAAGGTTTTAGTTTTTTTGCTTCAGGACTTATTATAGCTGGTTATTACGTTGGATACTTAACTGGTGCGTTAACAATTCCAATTTTTTTACAACGTGTTGGTCACATAAGAGTTTTTGCTGCTTTAGCATCGCTTGCTTCTATCGCTATATTATTACACTCAGTATTTGTTCATCCCTATTCATGGATGTTTATACGAATATTAACTGGCTTAAGTCTTGCTGGGATTTATATAATCATGGAGAGTTGGTTAAATGAAAAATCAACTAATCAAACTCGCGGTCAATTACTTTCCGTTTACATGATTATTACTTTTGTATTTGTTGGAGCAGGACAATTTTTATTAAATTTAGGCGATCCAGCTAAAGTTGATTTATTTATTTTAGTATCAATCTTATTATCATTCGCACTTCTTCCTATTCTTTTGTCTTCAACAGAACAACCTAATACAGAAAGTCCTAAATTTTTTTCTTTAAGAGAATTTTATACTGTTTCACCTTTAGGTTTTGTTGGCGCATTAGCAACTGGTTTATCGCATAGTGCAGTTTTTGGTTATGGTGCAATTTATGCATCATCTATTAATTTAAGCTTATTTGAAATTTCTCTCTATATGATGATTATAACATCAGCCGGCGCCATATCTCAATGGCCTATTGGATATTTGTCAGATAGAATTGATAGACGTGTTATTCTTATTGGTGTTTCTTTTATGGCTTCAGGTTTGAGTTTATTTTTTGTTTTTGCAAACTTTATGCCGCTAACATTATTCTTAATTTTTACTGGTCTTTTTTCAGTTGCATGTTTACCAATGTATTCACTTACGGTTGCTCATACAAATGACTTTTTACAACCTAATGAGATAGTATCAGCAAGTGCAACCTTTGGTATACTGATTGGTATTGGATCAATTATTGGACCTTTGTTTGTTTCTGGATTCATGGAAATTTTGGGAGCGGTAGGTTTTTACATCTATTTATTTATAATACATGGACTGCTAGGATTGTTTGGTTTGTATAGAATGACACAAAGAACTAAACCCCGTGATCTTGAATCACAATATAATCCTTTACCGCGAAATATTAGTCCTGCCGGTATGGAAATGAACCCCGTTACTGAGCCAACTGAGGACGAGTAATTCTTTTAAATATTCTGTGAAGTAACAAGAGGATAATTATTCCCATATAAATGACTGGTTCGGTTTTATCAGCGCGAACTAAAACATAAAAATGCATACTAGCCAGAATAGCTACTGGGTAAATTAAATAATGAATTTTCTTCCATAATTTAAATCCTAGTCTTTTAATCATATTGTTTGTTGAGGTGCTAGCAAGCGGGATTAAAAAAAGAAAACTTATAAAACCAAAAGTTATAAATGGTCTTTTTATTATATCTTGTATGATAAATTGCATATCTAAAAAATGATCTAAAACTATGTAAGTCGAAAAATGCAAACAGACATAATAGAAAGCAAAAAGCCCAATCATTCTTCGTAATACAACTATCGATTTTAAAGATTTAATATTTGATAGAGTAGTAATCATAAGAGTTAATATTATTAATCTGAGTGCCATTAGACCTAACTCATCCATTAGTTTTTCAATTGGATTTACTCCTAGATTTCCAGTAACAAATTGGTACGCCCAGAGTAGGCTTGGAAATAAAATTAAAATAAATAAGACAGGTTTACTGCGGTTAAAATTTCTTGTTGAAAACATTCATTTAATAAAATTTAGTTAAATCTAAATCTTTATAGAGATGTGCTACTTCTTCTTCATAGCCATTAAACATAAGTGTTTCTCTTCTTTTAAACTCTCCAATTCGTCTCTCTGTTCCTTGACTCCATCTTGGATGATTAACATTAGGATTAACATTAGCATAAAAACCATATTCCCAAGGAGCTAAAGTTTCCCAAGATGTTTCAGGTTGAGTATCTAAAAATCTAATTTCCACAATTGATTTAATTGATTTGAAACCATACTTCCATGGAACAACTAATCTTATGGGTGCACCATTTTGATTAGGCATATCATGACCATACAATCCAGTTGCTAATATTGTTAGAGGATTCATTGCTTCATCCATTCGAAGACCTTCTCTATATGGCCAAATAATTGTTCTCTTTTGCTGACCTGGCATTTCTTCCGGTCTGAAGACAGTTACGAACTGAACATACTTTGCTGAACTTAAAGGTTCGACCATTTTTATAAGTTCAGATAATTGAAAGCCTTGCCAAGGAATAACCATGGACCATGCTTCAACACATCTCAACCGATAAACCCTATCTTCTATTGTTACTTTTGATAAAATTTTTTCTAAGTCAAGTGTTTGGGGTTTTTTCACAAGACCATCTATTTTTATTGTCCATGGTCTAGGTTTAAAATTTCCAGAGTTTAAATGCGGATGTTTTTTATGAGTGCCAAACTCATAAAAATTATTATAGGTTGTGATTTCTTCGTAAGAATTAAGTTTATCGTTTTCATTTAGATTTTTAGTATAAATTGAAAAATCACTTTCATGGTTTGCAAATGCTGATGAGGTAACCGTTGCTAGCATGGCACTAGCTAAAGATCCCTTTATAAACTTACGTCTATTTAAATATGTCTTATAGGGTGTTATTTCGGATCCTAAAATTTTCATAGTAATAATATATATCTTAAATATTAAAATTGAAGATTTGCTTGAATAATTCTAACTTTTAAAATGGGAGTTGTATTTATTTAGTATTTTTTCTGGCCATGTACTTTTGATAAATTCAAGAATAGACCAAACATCGTCATCCGATAATGCATCATTGCCAAGCATTTTTCCCTCATAATCAGGATTTGATTTTTTAAAACCATATTTAATGACATGAAATAATTGTGCAGGAGAGTGGTGCCAGGTATGTCCAGTACCATTAAGAGGAGGGGCTCTTCGATGACCATCTTCATCTAACGATTTATCCCACTCTTCATGACCAGCTAAATTACCCATATGACAAGCAGCACAATTTTCAGCATATAATTTCATACCCTTAAAAATATCAACTTCTGATGCGTGAATACTTTGTACAATGGATAAGATTGTCAGTGCTGTAATAAATTTAAGGAACTGCATTCAATTTATATAATTTTTTAAATTTATATTTCATTACAAATCTCTCTTTTTTTTGATACAATATATAAATGAAAAAAATTCTCATTATTTTCGCCGTTTTAACTTCAATAATTTCACTTAATAAACATGCTTACAGTGAAAAAGTTCACGGTATTGCAATGCATGGAACGCCGAAGTACGCTGGTGATTTTGAATATCTAGATTACGTAAACCCAAACGCACCTAAGGGTGGTACTGTAAAATTTGGATCATATGGTTCTTTTGATAATCTAAATAGAGTAGCTTTTAAAGGTTCTAAAGCTGCTGGTCTTGGTTATGTTAATGATACGTTAATGAGAAGAGTATGGGATGAAGCATTCTCTCTCTATGGTTTAATAGCTGAAAAGGTAGAATTGCCCGAAGATAGATCGTCAATAACTTTTTATTTAAATTCAAATGCAACCTTTCATGATGGCTCACCAATAACACGCGATGATGTATTGTTTAGTCTAGAAACATTTCAAACAAAAGGTACTCCAAATCAGAAAAAAACTTATGGCAAAGTTGTTAAAACTGAATTGATTGGCAATGATGGAATAAAAATGATTTTTGAAAATAATGAAGATAAAGAATTGCCTCTTATTATTGCAGGCTTTCTTCCTATCATTCCAAAAAAGTTTTATGAAAATCTTGATGTTACAAAAACATTTTTAGATATTCCTCTAGGCAGTGGTCCTTACCAAGTTGATAGTCTCGATCCAGGCCGTCAAATAAAATACAAACGCGTAGAAGATTACTGGGCAAAAGATTTGCCTGTAAATAAAGGTCTCTATAATTTTGATACAATTATTTATGATTATTACAAAGACTCAAATGTCTTAGTTGAAGCTTTCAAGGTTGGTGAATACGACTTTAGAAGGGAGTACAATGTTAAACGTTGGTTATCAGAATATGATTTCAAAGCTGTGCAGAATGGTGAGGTAATACTAACAGAAATGAATAACGATAGACCAGTTGGAATGAATGGTCTTGTGATGAATACAAGGCGTGACATATTTAATAATAGAAATGTAAGACTTGCCCTAAGTTATGCCTATGATCATGAATGGATTAATAAAACAATATATCAAAATGCATATGTGAGAACAGATAGTTATTTTGATAATTCACCATTAGCTTCTTCAGGTTTACCATCAAAAAATGAATTAGAATTATTGAATGTATGGAAAGATGAAATTCCAGCAGAGGTATTTACAGAAACATTCATTCCACCTATTACGGATGGCAGTGGTAATGACCGTAAAAATTTATTGAAAGCAAAAGACATACTTGAAAAAGAGGGATGGTTTGTTGAAAACGGAAAACTCATGAAAGATGGAACGGAATTCAAGTTTGAGTTCTTGATTGTCAGTCCATCTGATGAGAAGATTGCCCTAGCGTATCAAAGTAATTTAAAAAAACTTGGCATTACAATGGATGTGAGGACTGTTGATTCATCCCAGTATCAAGAACGTTTGTTAAGTTATGATTTTGATATGATTAAAAGATACTGGGGCGTCAGTTTAAGTCCAGGAAATGAGCAACAATTTTACTGGGGATCAGAAGTTGGTCAAAAAGATGGAAGTAGAAATTATCCCGGTATCAATAGTCCAGCAGTTGATGCATTAATTGAAAAACTAATTAGTGCAACAAATAGAGAAGAATTAACAACAGCGATCCACGCACTTGATAGAGTATTGTTATGGGGTCACTATGTCGTTCCTCTTTATCATAGCAACAAAGACAGAATTGCTTATTGGGATTTTTTTGAATACCCAGACGAAATTCCACTGTACGGAATTGTAATTGAGTCTTGGTGGATTAATAAAGATAAACAATAAAATAAGTAATCAAATATTTTTATGAGCCATACAAGAGCTAACATACTCATGTTAATTGCCTCACTTATATGGGGAACAGCTTTTGTAAGCCAAACCACTGGAATGGGAGCGATAGGTCCATTTACTTTTAGCTTTGGAAGATTCTTTTTTGCTTTTTTAACAGTAATTCCATTTGCAATTTATCTAGAGCAACAAAATATTGTTAAAATATTAAGTGACAGAAAAAAAGTTTATCTTTGTTTGGCTACAGGTTTTTTTCTTTTTGGTGGTATGGGCCTTCAACAATATGCTTTACAAAAATCATTAATATCAAATGCTGCTTTTTTAAGCACTCTTTATGTTCCCTTTGTTGGAATAATTTCAAGATTTATAATTAAAAAACAAGTTCACTGGATTATCTGGATTGCTATTTTACTTTGTTTGTATGGATCATATCTTTTATCCTCTAATCAATCAGTTGAAATTCAACAATCAGATTCACTCTTATTTATTGCTGCTTTGTTTTTTGCCTTACATATTATTTGTATTGATATTTTTATGAAAGAACTCAACAGTCCTTTTTTATTTGGAAGTATTCAGTACTTTATTGTTTTTATTTTATCTATGATCTTAGCTTTTATGTGGGAAGAGCCAAAGCTTTCAAATATGCAAATTGAATGGTTTGAAATTTTGTATACGGGTATTTTTTCTGCTGGCATTGGATATACACTTCAAATTATTGCTCAACATAAAGCTAATCCTACTCCTGCTGCAATTATTTTATCAATGGAGTCAGTCTTTGCTGCAATAGCAGGTTGGATACTTTTAAATCAAATTTTAGACACGCAAAAAATACTTGGATGCCTTGCAATATTTGTTGGAGTCATTATAGTACAATTAGTACCTATAATAATTAAACAAAAATGAGTGATAAATTAGATGTAGTTGGAATTGGAAATGCTATGGTAGATGCCATAATTCCTTCTAATCAAAGTGAAATTGAAAAGCATGAAATTAATAGAGATTCTATGAATCTTATTGATGAAAACTTAAAAAATAATTTGCATGAAAGTTATTCCATCAGAGAAATGGCAGGCGGAGGTTCCCTTGGTAACTCCATGTTTGGTATTACCTCTTTTGGCGGCAATGGAAGTTTTATCGGAAAAATTAAAAATGATGAAGTTGGAATTTTTCTTCAAAAAGATATGGTCAGGGAAGGTTTACAATTTCCCTTAGGGTTTACTTCGCCAGATATCTCTACAGGATGTTGCACAATTTTTGTTGAGGAAGATGGGACAAGAACAATGTGTACTTTTCTAGGTGCAGGAACTTTAATCGGACCAGATGATATTAATGATCAACACATAAAAAATCATAAAATAGCTTATTTAGAAGGTTACTTATGGGATAATGAAAATGCAAAAAAAGCGATGAAAAAAATGGTTGATATTTGTAAAGCAGACAATCAACAAATTGCTTTTACTTTGTCAGATTTATTTTGTGTTGAAAGGCATAGAGATTCATTCAAAGAATTAATTGAGAACGATGTAGATATTCTTTTTGCAAACGAGGATGAGATTAAAGCTCAGTCTGAAGAAGCTGACTTTGACAATGCTATTGAATATGCAAAATCATTAAATATGACTGTTGCAATTACAAGAGCAGAGAAAGGTTCAGTTATTGTAGAAAAAGATAACATAATTGAGATTAATCCAATTCAAGTAGACAAAGTTGTTGATACAACAGGAGCGGGTGATCTTTATGCAGCTGGGCTTTTGTTCGGGATTGCCAGAGGTAAAGATATTTCTACTTGTGGAAATTATGCTAGCATTGCTGCTGCAGAAATAATTTCACATTATGGCGCAAGGCCTTTAGTAAAATTATCTAATTTAATTTAGATAATAATTTATTTTTATTTTCATCATCGCAAAAAGAATATTTAATTGCGTTATGAGTAAGGGAGGTTAGCTCCTTTTCATTTAAACCTAAATCTTCCATGACTTTGTATTCACCGTTTATCGTAGCATTAAAAAAAGGAGGGTCATCTGAATTGACTGTTACTTTTACCCCTTGATCAAATAATGTTTTCACAGGATGATCTACATAATCTTTATAAATTTTAGTTGCAATATTACTTGTTGGACAAGTTTCTAGAATAATATCTTTATCAATTATTTCTTTGACTAAATCAGGATCCTCTATTGATCGAACTCCGTGGCCTAATCTTGTTGGATGCAGAAGGTTAATAGCATTCCTTATATTTACAGGACCATCCCATTCACCTGCATGAACCGTAATTGGGAAATTTTCTTTTTTTAACATATCAAATGTTTCAACAAATAAATTCGGTGGAAAATGAAGCTCATCCCCAGCCAAACCAAAACCGACTAAACAAGGATGAGGATTATTTAAAACCTCCTCTGCAGTTCCTTGTACTGACTCTGGTCCTAAATGTCTGATCCCATTCATTATATAACGTGAAACAATTCCAAAATCCTCTTCAGCTTTTTTAGAAGCTTCATAAACTCCTTCAATAAATGAATGATAGGTCATACCTTTTTCTTTAGCATGAGTAGAGGAAATCATCGCCTCAACATAAAGAACATTATTGGCGGCACAATCTTTTAGATATTCATACGTTAATTCAAAATAATCTTCTGGTGTATGTATGACAGAAGTAACGATGTCATATTTTTTTATAAAATCATAAAAATCATCCCATTGGTATGCGTACTTTGAACCAAACATTTCTTCTGCTATTTCATAGTTGTTTCGTTTAGCAAATTTTTTACATAAAGTTGGCGTTATAGTTGCCTCTAAATGAACATGGATTTCTGCTTTTTTGACTGAATTAAAAATATTCATATAAAAAAAATACCTATATAATAATAATATGGAAGCAAGAATAAACAGAAGAAGCTTTGTTTTTGGCGCAAGTTGCTCTTTATGTGGTTCGATGATTTTACCTTCTTGCACACAAGTACCATTAACAAATCGAAGTCAGTTAAACTTATATGATAGCAATCTCCCTATAATTTTAATGGGTGGGGGTGTCCTTGGTACGCCAAAGATTTATCCCAATGAAAGATCTCTAAATAAAGAAGTTGAAAAAACGTATTCGAAATTTTTATCCAAAGCTAAAGAAGATAAAATTCTTTTAGATAACACAGATGAATCAAAAAAAATTGAAGAAATCGGAAAGGAAATTTATACCTCTCTAGATACATTTTATATTAATAAGCGTGAAAAAAATCCTGTAGAGAATTTTAACTGGCAATTTGCTCTAATTGAATCTGATACAAAAAATGCATGGTGTATGCCTGGTGGTAAAATTGCTTTCTATACTGGTATACTTCCTGTTTGTAAAAATGATGACGGGATTGCTGCAGTTATGGGTCATGAAATTGCACATGCATTTGCTAGACACACAGTAGAAAAATTAACTCAAGCATCTATGATGCAAATGGCAACAATTGGAATATCGCGAAGTAAATATGCAGAACTTCTTAATAAATCTTTTAGAGTAGGAAATGTAGGAGGTAATGTTTACAACTCCGTTGTAAAGTATGGTATTTTTCTTCCATTTAGTAGAAAGATGGAAAGTGAAGCCGATTACTTAGGCATGGGATTTATGAATCTTGCTGGATTTAATATTAAAGAACCTGCTAAATTATGGCAAAGAATGATGGCAGGTCAAGAAGGGAGGATGCCTGAATTTATGGGATCACATCCAAGTCCTGATAATAGATCAAAAAAGTTTCTTGAATGGGAAAGTGAAATTTTAGATAAATTTCCCCAAGTTTAATTTTAGTGTAATAGGTATTTTATGATTGCTGTTGAAGTTAAAGATCTTACTCATTCGATTAATAATAAAAAAATTTTAAATAATATTAATTTTAATCTCAATAAAGATAGTATCTCTTGTATTTTGGGACCGTCAGGTAGTGGAAAAACTACTTTATTAAAGCTCATAGCAGGTCTTGAAAAAGTACAGTCAGGTAAAATTATTATTAATGGTGAAGAAGTAAGTAGTACTGCAAAACACTTACCTACAGAAAAAAGAAAAATTGGTTTTTTATTTCAAGATTACGCTTTATTCCCACATTTGACAGTAAAAGAAAATTTGAGATTTCCAACTAACGCTAAAAATTCAACTAATAATGTTGATGAAATTATTGAATTAATAAAATTACCTAATTCACTAGATAAATACCCACACGAGTTAAGCGGTGGTGAACAACAAAGAGTTGCACTTGCACGATCTATAATTTCACAACCCGATTTACTTTTATTAGATGAGCCTTTTTCAAGTTTAGATTTAAGCCTTCGAGAAGAAGTAAGGGATGATACGCTGCATCTATTACAAAAATCAAATGTATCGGTAATTATAGTCACTCATGATCCTTTCGAAGCAATGTTTATCTCAAATCATATAAATATTTTTGATAAATCAGGTTCGATTGTACAATCAGGAACTCCGAATGATCTCTATAACAATCCAAAAAATTCATATGTTACAGGTTTTTTTGGTGAAACAAATAAATTTGAAGGTGTTGTTAAAGAATCTCACATTTACACACCTGTTGGGAAAATTAAAACACCTGGAAATTTAGAAGGTGAGAAAGTTGTAGTACACATAAGACCTCAAGGTATAAAACTCAACAAACAACCAACACCAGTTAATGGAATTAAGGGAACCGTTATGGCGTCAAAATTAATGGGGTCATTTAGTTTTATCCATTTATCTGTGTTAGATAATAATAATGAAGTTGTTCATGTTCATAGCCACATGCCTGCTGACTTTAATCCAAAACAATCGTCTGCAGTCGAGATAGAAATTGATAATGATCAGGCTTATATATTTAAGAATTAAGTTTTAGTTTTTTATTGATTTAGTAATTGTTCTGTTAAGAAAAATTACCGGTCCTAATCCAGCAATAACGATAATTAGAGCTGCAAATGCTGATTCCTCCAACATTTCATCAGAGGCATATTGATAAACATAGGTTGCTAGTGTCTCAAAATTAAATGGTCTTAATAAAAGTGTTATTGGAAGTTCTTTTAAGATGTCTACGAAAACTAATATTCCTCCAACTAGTAAATTTGTATACAGCAAGGGTAATATAATTTTTCTTATACTTTTGAAAAAGCTAACACCCATTGTTCTTGATGCATCTAATAAGTTTGGATGAATTCTTGAAATACCTGATGTAATTGCTCCATTACCAACAGCTAAAAATCTTATACTATACGCAAATAATAAAATTATAAATCCGCCAACAGCATAACTCATACGAAAATAAATTAAATCATTAAGCCACCCAACAAATACCACTATTCCAACAGCAAGAATTGTTCCTGGAAAAGCATAACCAGAAGAAGCAAAAAATATTAAAATTTTTTGGAAATTATTTGATTTATATGCTCCAACTATAATCATTAATAAGGATAGCAACATAATGAATGATGAAGAAATAAATGCTAAAGATATACTTGATAGTGTTATTTGAAAAATTTCTAAAAAATTTATTATAGAATAACCTTTAATTACAAAATTCAATAAAATTGAAACAGGTATTATAAAACCAAGACTTAAAGGTATTAGGCAAATTAAAAACAATAAAAAATTTTTAACACCAGAAACTGTTTGGGTTGGTGTATAAGATGCACCACTATATTTTTCATGAAATTTTCTGCTACGCCTACCCAAATACTCTAAAGTTAAAAGTACTATAACAATCATAAATAAAATACTAGAAATCTGTGATGCACCAGATAGACTATTCATTCCTAACCAAACATTAAATACGCCTAAGGTTAATGTTTCAATTGCAAAATAATCAACTGTCCCAAAATCTGAAATTGTTTCCATTAGTACTAAGGCCAAGCCAGCAATTATACCTGGACGACCAAATGGAATAGCGACATTGAAGAAGGAATTCCTTCCGTAAATAGAACTAGTTTGAAAAAAAGATATAGGTGTCGTTATAAATGATGCTCTAGTCATTAAATATACGTATGGATACAATACAGAAGACATTACCAAAATTGCACCTCCCATTGAGCGAACATTTGGAAACCAGTAATCTTTTGAGCTCGTCCAACCAAATATGTCTCTTAGCAATGATTGAAGAGGACCAGCATATTCAAAAAAGTCGGTATAAGTATAGGCGATAATATAAGCTGGGACAGCAGCTGGTAATAATAACATCCATTCAAAAAATTTTTTCCCAAAAAAATTATATCTTGTCACTATCCAAGCAGTAGTCAAACCAAAGACTAAACTTAATCCTCCAACACCAAGCATTAGAATTATTGTATTGGTAAGATATCTGGGCAATACAGTAGAAAATAGATGTGGCCATAGTGATGTATCACCTAAGATCGCGTAATAAAATATTGAAAAAATAGGGGCGATAATTACTAAAGCAATTATCGCCACAGAATTAGACCATAAATTAAAATTTATCAAAACAGTTAACCTATAATTTACCAGCCTACTCTATCAATGATTTTCTGAGCTATGGGAGCAAGTTCTGCAAGTTTTTCAACAGGTAGTTTATCTTCTTTAAATTCACCCCATGATTTTAACTCATCAGTTAATTGCATATCTGGATTAACCGGATATTCATAGTTAATAGAACTGTAAAGGACTTGGGCTTTTGGTTGAGTCAAAAATTCAAGTAGTGCAATCGCGTTGTCTTTATTTTTAGAGTACTTAATTACACCTCCACCAGCAACATTTATGTGATTACCTCTGTCTTCTTGGTTAGTAAAAACTAACTCTATTGAGTTAGCCCATTCTTTTTGTTCTGGATTCTTTTCATTAAATTTCATTTTTCCAAAATAATAGGTATTCATTACAGCAATGTCACAAACGCCTTCATAAATTGCTTTTGCTTGAGCTCTATCATTACCTTCAGGTTTTCGTGCTAAATTTGCAACGATGCCTGCTGCCCATTCTTCAGCTATAGCTTCTCCATTTGCAGCAATTATTGAAGCTAAGAGGGATCTATTGTAGTCATGGCTACCAGGTCTTGTGCAAATTTTACCTTTCCATTTTGTATCAGATAGATCTTCTATTCTTTTAATTGAGTTTTTTGATACTCTTTCTTTTGAGATTGCAACAATTCTAGCTCTCTTTGAAAGTGCAAACCATTTGTTATTACTATCTCTTAGATGATTTGGGATATTCATTTGTAAAATATCTGAGCTAATTGGTTGTAATATATCCTTTTCAACAAATTGGTTTAATCTTGCTATATCAACCGTTAAAACCAAGTCAGCTGGTGTATCTTCACCTTCAGCTAACACTCTTTCTAGCAATCCTTTTTTTGCATGTAGAACATTTACCTTTATACCAGTCGATTTTGTAAATTCCTCAAAGAAAGGATCTATT
>CACBDX010000023.1 GCA_902538155.1 uncultured Alphaproteobacteria bacterium | reverse complement strand
AAATTGATTATAGTACTGGAGGCCCAGCAAGATTTTATACTAGTGATTTAGTTTTGAATAAAATTGGGTTTATAAGTCCTTTAACAAATAATTTTTGTGCCTCTTGCAATAGAGTAAGAATATCGAGCACTGGTAAACTTTTCATGTGCCTTGGTCAGAATGACTTTGTTGATTTTAGAGAAATAATGAGAAAAGATTATAGTGATGATTATATAAAAGAAAAAATTAAGTTTGCTCTTAATATTAAACCAAAACAACATGATTTTATGATTGGAGAAAAAATTAATAAATATATGAAAAGACATATGAACGTAACAGGTGGATAATGAAATTTCATTTTTTATCATCAAACAATCCTGAGGCAAAAAATACAGAAAAAAAACTAACAGAATTATTTGGACAAAATTCTGTGGAAGATGCCGACTACATTATTCCAATTGGAGGAGATGGATTACTTTTAAAATCACTTCATAATTTTAATAAACTAAACAAACCATTTTTTGGAATAAACTTTGGTTCAATTGGGTTTTTAATGAATAATCTTAGTAATGAAAATTTAAATGACATGATTGCAAATGCTAAAAAATCTACTTTTAAACCATTAAAAATGACTGCACAAAGTATTAATAATGAAATCTTTGAGGCATATGCATATAATGAAGTTTCTCTTATGAGGCAGACTCATTTGGCATCAAAAATTAAAATCAAAATAAATGAGAAAGTAAAAATAGAAGAATTGATATGTGATGGAGTTTTGTTATCTACATCAGCTGGAAGTACAGCTTATAATCTATCCGCACATGGTAGTATTCTACCTTTAGACTCAAATATACTTGCATTAACTCCAATCAGTGCCTTTAGACCAAGGAGATGGAGAGGTGCTCTGTTATCTGAAATGAGTAAAATAGATTTTGAAGTGTTAAATAATGATGAACGCTCATCTAGCGTAACTGCAGACAATGTTGAATTTAGAGATATTAGTAGAGTCAATATTGTTTCTTCAGATGAAAATAAATGCACTGTATTGTTTGATAGTAAACACTCTATTGAAGATAAAATTTTGAATGAACAATTTAATTTTTAAGATCAAATTTTTTTAAAAATACAAATCTTGTTACCATCTAAATCCCTTAAATATGCATAATAATCTTTACCATGTCTGGGCCCAGGCATTCCTTCATCTTTTGCTCCAAGACTAATTCCGATTTTATAAAATTCATTAACTGTTTTTTTAGAATTAGCTTTAAAAGTAATCATTGTACCATTTCCTATGGTTGCTTTTTTTTTGTTATGAGGTCTAATCAAGTATAATTCAATTTTTTTAGGAGTTTCTTTTTTAGCATAACCATAATAACGATTATGAGATAAAACTTTTTTAATTTTTAGAGGTTTTAAAATTTTACTATAAAATGCAGATGATTTTTTTAAATTATTTGTTCCAATGGTAATAAAAGCAAACATAATTTAGAGATTGGTAGCCTCGGCCGGACTTGAACCGGCACTCCCAAAAGGGCAAGGATTTTAAGTCCTTTGTGTCTACCATTCCACCACGAGGCCTAATTTTGGACTAATATCAAACTATAGAACTTTTTCCACCATTTAATTCAATCATCTTAGTTATATCATCAACTATTGGCTGGATAGATTTCATATCCCATGATGAAACAACTATGTTAACACCACCTGTTTTAGCTGCAAGATTAAAATATGGGTAACTACCGATTGATGCATTTTTATAATTGTTTTGAATATTTTTTAAATTTTTTGCAATTTTACTTTCGTATAAATTAGTATTAATTGTTGTAACAAGTTTTGGGTTACCTTTTTTAATTTTTTTAATTAATTCCTCAAACATAACTTGCATTATTTCTGGCACACCGGGTAAAACATAAATATTTTTTACAATAAATCCTGGTGCAGCAGTCATTGGATTTAAAATAAGCTCTGAACCAAATGGCATTTTGGCCATTCTTTGCCTACTTTCATTAAATTCACCTTTTGGATAATAATTTTCAAGAAGCTCAAAAGCCATTTTATTTGTTTCATATTGTAAATTAAAGGCTTCAGATATACTTTCTGAAGTTATATCATCATGAGTTGGTCCAATTCCTCCGGTAGTAAAAACATAAGAATATTTTGAGCTATATTTTAAAACATTTTCTATTATTGTTTTTTTATCATCCTGAATAACAATAACTTCTTCTAACTTAATACCAGCTTCTAATAATTTTTTTGCAATATAATTTGAGTTTGTATCTTGAGTTCTACCAGAAAGTATTTCATCACCAATAATAATAACTCCTGCAGTAAAAGAACTCATATGATTAATTGATATTTTCTATATATTATTTATTAATCGTAAGTAATTATTTTTTAAATGAGAAACAACAATATCCCAATACATACGAAAAAAGATTTTGAGGGCATGAGAGAGGCTGGCTCTTTAGCTGCTGATGTTCTAGATTCTTTAAGTGAAAAGATTGTTCCAGGAATAAGCACTCAAGAAATAAATGACATATGTCATGATCAAATTATTCAAAACAAAGCAATACCAGCTCCTTTAAATTATAAAGGTTTCCCAAAATCAGTTTGCACATCTGTAAATCATGTTGTTTGTCATGGAATTCCTTCTGAGAGAAAAATTCTATCTGATGGTGATATGGTAAATGTAGATGTAACAGTTATTCTAAACGGTTGGCATGGTGATAGTTCCAGAATGTTTGTTGCAGGCAAGACAAATAAAAAAAATTATGAATTTTTGAAAATAACTTATGAATCTTTATTAATTGGTATTAGTGAAGCTAAACCTGGTAAGCATATTGGTGATATAGGAAATAAAATTCAGAAACTTGCAGAAGGAAAAGGTTATTCTGTAGTAAGAGATTTTTGTGGTCATGGAATTGGAAAAGAATTTCATACCCCACCTAGTGTTTTACACTTTGGAGAACCAGGTGAGGGACCAATGTTAGAACCTGGAATGTTTTTAACAATTGAACCAATGATTAATTTAGGTGGATGGCAAACAAAAATACTAAATGATGGATGGACAGCTGTAACAAAAGATAAATCTTTATCTGCTCAATTCGAGCATACAATTGGAATAACAGATGAAGGAAATGAAATATTTACATTATCTAAAAATAATACAGCTTTTCCAATAAAGGATGTATAAGTAGAAAAAATGATACCTAGATATAATAGACCTAAAATTGAAAAGATTTGGTCATTAGAAAATAAATTTACAATTTGGACAGAGATTGAGTGTTTGATTGCAGAAAAACAAGCAATGCTCGGCGTTATTCCAAAAAAAGCAGCAAAAGAAATAAGAAATAAAGCAAAATTTAATATTAAAGAAATAGAAAAAATTGAAAAAGAAACAAAACATGATGTTGTTGCTTATATTAACAATGTAAGCAAATATATTGGCGACTCATCAAAATATTTTCATTTTGGTGTAACATCAAGTGATATTATTGATACTTCATTTTCTGTACAACTTAAGCAAACCTCTGAAATAATAAGAAAAAGCTTAGTAGAATGTATTAAAAGTTTAAAAATCAAATCTAAAAAATATAAAGACACATTAATGATTGGAAGAAGTCATGGTATACATGCTGAACCTATTACTTTTGGATTAAAATTATCTTCCTTTTATTTTGAGTTTAAAAGAAATTTAGAAAGACTTGATCAGGCGATCAACGAAATATCTGTTTGTGCTATTTCTGGACCTGTTGGAACATTTAATTCTATAGACCCACGAGTTCAAGATTATGTAGCAAAAAAACTTAAACTAAATTCTGAAGATGTATCAACTCAAGTAATTCCAAGAGATAGGCATGCGTATTTTTTCTCAGTACTAGGAATTTTAGCATCTTCTATTGAGAGGTTTGCAGTGGAAATTCGAAATTTACAAAAAACAGAGGTATTAGAAGTTGAAGAAAGTTTTTCTTCTAAGCAAAAGGGTTCTTCTGCTATGCCTCACAAACGTAACCCAGTATTAAGTGAGAACTTAACAGGTATCGCACGTTATATTAGAAGTGGTGTAATACCTTCACTAGAAAATGTTGTACTTTGGCACGAGAGAGATATTAGTCATTCTAGTGTTGAAAGAATTACGACACCAGATATTACAATTGCAACTGATTTTGCACTGAGTCGTTTAAATGGCATTATAAAGAATTTAAAAGTCTATCCAAAAAATATGTTAAAAAATTTGAATATGCTTGGAGGTTTACATAGAACTCACAATATTATGTTAAAACTAATTGAAAAAGGATTGAAAAGACAACAAGCCTATAAAATTGTTCAAGAAAGTGCCATGGAAACATGGAATAATAATAAGAATTTTTCTCAAGTTTTACAAAAAAATAAAGAATTAAACAAAAAATTAAATTCAAAAGAAATCGAAAAAATCATTAAAGATGATAACGATCTAAAGAAAATAGATTGGATTTTTAAAAATAAAATTAAATAGTCTTTATTTTTTTTAATATCTGAACTATTTTATAGGTATGCCAATGACTGTTGAACAAATTGAACAATTTATTAAAGAAGCTATACCAGATGCAACTGTTGAAATTGAAGATCTTAAAGGAGATGGCGATCATTACAGTGCTACAGTGACGTCAAAATCCTTTTCTGGAAAAACAAGAGTAGAACAACATAAGATGGTTTATGATGCTTTTAATGGTAAAATGGGTAGTGATTTGCACGCACTTAAGCTAAAAACTGTATCGGAGTAATAATGAATAATAACGACCATGTATCTCAAAATATAGAAAATGAAATTAACTCAAATGATGTAATGCTTTTCATGAAGGGCACGCCTGTATTTCCAATGTGTGGATTTTCTGCAAGAGTAGTTGAAATATTAAATAAAGTAGGTGTTAAATTTGGAAGTGTGAATGTGTTAGAGAGTGACGAAATGAGAGAAGGTATTAAAACATATTCTAATTGGCCAACTATACCACAACTTTATGTTAAGAAAGAATTTATAGGTGGGTGTGATATCATAACTGAAATGTTTGAAAGTGGTGAATTACTAGAATTATTCAATACAAATGGAATAGACGTAAACCCGTCCTAGATTGTTAAATAATAAATTTTCTAAAGGTGTAATATTTTCCTGTATTGCAGCAATTTTTTGGGGGCTTCCACAACCCCTTTTTTTTAATGAATTAAATCACGTTGAGACTATTGAAGTTGTAGCTCATAGAGGTTTCTGGTCATTTATTTTTCTATTTTTATTATTAATTTTAGTTTCAAACTTAAGTGATTTTATTGAAATATTTAAATCTAGAAAAAGAATTTTTATTTTAACAATTACAGCTTTTCTTATTGCAGGTAACTGGGCAGGTTTTATTTATTCTGTAGGACAAGAAAGAGTTCAGGATGCATCAATGGGCTACTTTATTACTCCAATGATAAGTATTGTTCTTGGTTATTTTTTTTTAAATGAGAAAATAACTAAACCTAAGTTTATATCTGTATGTCTTATGTTATCAGGTATATTATTCTTATTTATTAATTTAAATCAATTTCCATTACTAATAATTTGGATTGGAACTTCATGGGCAATATATGGATTATTAAGAAAACAAATTAATGTTAATCCTTCAATTGGTTTACTATATGAGACTTTCATAATATCTTTGATATCTATCCCATATTTAGTTTATTTATTTTGGCAAAATGAAAATAGTATTTTTAGTATTGATTTGAAGACATCATTATTTTTAATTCTAACAGGAGCTGTAACAATTTTTCCATTATTTTTTTTTAATTTGGGTTTAAAATTTATTCCATTAGGTCTTGCAGGGGTTTTATTTTACTTAGCACCAACATTTCATTTTATAACTTCAGTATTTATTCTTAACGAAGAAATCTTACAAATTAAGTTGGTATCATTTATAATTATTTGGATAGCAATAATAATTTATATTTATGATAGTTATAAAAAAGAAATTATCTTGAATAATACTCAATAACTAAATTAGGTTCCATAGTAACAGGATAAGGAACATCATGAATTAAAGGAGCTCTTAAAAAACGACCTTTCAATTCTTTTATATCCACTTCTAAATATTCTGGAATTTCTCTTTCTTGAGAACTAACTGATTCTACGATTATGTTAATTTCTTTACTTTTATCTCTTATTGAGATTTCATCTCCGTCGCTAACACTATATGATGGAATGTTAACTCTTTTACCATTAACCTTAACATGACCATGATTAACAAGCTGTCTTGCAGAAAAAATTGTAGGTACAAATTTCATTCTATAAACTGTAGCATCTAATCTTCTTTCCAAAAGTTCAATTAAAATCTGACTAGTATCTCCTTTAATATTAGAAGCTTTTTTAAAAATATTCCTAAATTGTCTTTCAGTTAAATCACCATAGTAAAATTTAAGTTTTTGCTTAGCAAATAACTGATTACCATAGTCTGAAAGTTTTTTTCTTTGGCCTTGAACGCCATGCTGACCAGGCTTTGAGTTTCTTCTATTGAAGGGGCTTTTAGGCCTACCCCATAAGTTCACACCCAACCTTCTGTCGATTTTGTATTTAGCGTTATGTCTTTTAGTCATTATTATGAGGGGTATATAGTGATTTAAAGTATTATGTCAAATTTAATATACTCAATTTTTGGCTTATTTATTAAGTTTTTTAGTAATTCCCCATAAAGTTTGCAATTCTTTCTTTGTAAGAGGAATTTTTGTAAAAATACTATAGATATTATTTTTCATACTTTCTTTTTTTTCCTTGGGTGTAAAAAATTTCTTGCTTTCAAGTTTCTCAATCACATAATTTAAGAACTTAGATAATTGATATTTACTAATATTATCTTTTTCAATTGAAGTTGCATTAGTAATTTTAGAATTATTCAATTCAAATAATTTATGACTTAAAATAGTAACTGCATGAGAAAGGTTTAATGAATTACTTTTACTACTTGTTTCAATAGTAAAAATAATATCAGATAGTCTCAAATCCTCATTTGAAAGTCCTGAATTTTCTGGACCAAAAAGTATTGCTGTTTTTTTATTAACAATAATTTTTCTTTTAATGAATTTAAAATCGTTAGTAGAATTTTTTTCCAAATACCTTCTTCTATTCGTTGTTGCCACCACATAAGAAAAATTAGAAAGTGCAATCTCTAAATCATCATAAATTTTAATATTCTTAATAATTTTCGTTGCTTTTTTTGCTGCATTTATTGATTTATTGTTTAACCAGTTATCTCTTGGTGAAACAACAATTAGATCTTTTAGGCCAAAGTTGTGCATTACACGAGCAACCATTCCAATATTTTCAGGAAGTTGAGGTCTAACTAAAATTATGCTTGGATTTTTTGGAATCAATTTTTCTTCTTTAAATCATTAAATAGCTTAAAAGTAATGCTATCAAAAATAGCACTATAAGATGCATCAATAATATTTGGAGATACACCAATAGTTGTCCAATGTGTATTAGTGGAATCAGAAGACTCAATTAAAACTCTTGTAATAGCACCAGTACCTTTTTCTGATGAAAGAATCATAACTTTGTAATCAGTTAACTTTAAATCTTTAAGATCAGGATAATAATCAATTAGGGCTTTTCTTAATGCACTATCAATAGCATTTACTGGACCATTTCCAGTACCCACTGTCATCATATTTGAATCTTTAACTTTTAAAAATACTGTAGCCTCTGCTTCAGTAACAATTTCACCTTTAGCATTCCATCTTCTTTCATCTGTGACTCTAAATTTTTCTAAGTTATAAAAATCCTCAAAATGACCAAGGTGACGTCTTACTAATAATTCAAAACTAGCTAAAGCAGTATCAAATGAATATCCTTCTGATTCTTTTTCTTTGATAATCTCTAAGATATTGTTAATTTCATTTTTAGGCAGATCAATATTAATCTTATTTAATTGATTTAATATATTCGATCTTCCAGCTTGATTAGAAATTACTACGTTTCTAGAATTTCCAACTATTTCTGGCTCAATATGTTCATAAGTTGAAGAGTTTTTTTCTATTGCAGATGCATGCAATCCGCCTTTGTGAGAGAAAGCATGATCTCCAACATAAGGAGCATTTTTTCTTGAAGGCATATTAAGAATATCATTTAATGTTCTAGAAATATGAATTAAATTTTTTAATTTATCTTTTGAAATATTTGTTTTATATTTTGTTTTTAAAACCAAAGATGGAATTAAGGAAATTAAGTTTGTATTTCCACATCTTTCTCCTAAACCGTTAATCGTTCCCTGTATCTGTCTTGCTCCAGCATTAATAGCTGCTAATGAATTTGCAACTGCATTATCAGTATCATTGTGAGCATGTATACCAACATTTTGACCTGGTATAACTTTTACTACTTCTGAAACAATATTATAAATTTCATCTGGAAGAGTTCCCCCATTTGTATCACAAAGAACAACCCATCTTGCACCAGCCTCATACGCTGCTTTAATACAATTGAATGCAAACTCTTTATTTTCTTTAAAGCCATCAAAAAAATGTTCTGCATCAAAAATTGGCTCTTTGTTTTTAGTTTTTATTGACTGAATACTATCACTGATCATTTTTAAATTTTCATCTTCAGATATTTCTAAAGCATTTTTTACGTGAAATGATGATGATTTACCTACAATACAAACACAACTTGCACTTGAATTAATAAGTGCGTTTAATCCTGGATCGTTATCTGCACTTCTACCTGGCCTTCTTGTCATACCAAAGGCAGTTAATTTACTTTTTGAAAATTTTGTATTTCTTGAAAAAAAATCATTATCGGTAGGATTTGCTCCCGGCCATCCGCCTTCAATGTAATCTATTCCTAAATCATCAAGATGTTGGGATATATTCATTTTATCACTAACAGAAAAATTAACTCCTGTTGTTTGCTGACCATCTCTAAGTGTGGTGTCGAATAAATATACTTTGTCTTCCATAATTACTAGATCGCTAATAGAGTATAAATTTAAATTTACTAGATTTTTCCAAGTTTTTGCAAAATTCCGTTTCTATCAAATAATGGTAGTAGATATTTTAATTCGGGTCCATGAGATTTTCCTGTTAAAATTAACCTCAAAGGCATAAATAAATCTTTTCCTTTAAGCCCAGTTTTTTTGTTAATTTTTGATGTCCAATGATCCCATGTTGTTTCATCAAAAGGATCATCGGGTAATTCATCAACTGCCGTATTAATAAAACTATCATCAATATTTAAATCTTTAGCATTATTTATTTTTGTAATTACTTCTTCCCATTCTTTAGCTTGATTAACAAATGAAATATTATTTTTAATAAAACGCCAAAAACTCTCTTTTTGAAAATTAGATTTTATGTTTTTTAACTTATGACTAATCTCATTATAACTAAATAATTTAATAGTATTTTCATTAAGATTTCTTAAAGATTCAATTGAAAATTTAGCAGAAGATCTAGATAAACTTTGAATATCAAATTTTTTTACTATTTCATTTAAATCTTTGATTGGATCAATATTACTGCTCGAACCAATAAAAAGAAAATAATTAAGTAAAGATATATTTTCGTATCCTTCGTCTCTAAAATTTTCAATTGAAAGACTGCCAAGTCTTTTGCTAAAACCCTTACCAGTTTCATCAACTAAGAATGGATGATGAGCAAATGATGGAATAGAAGATTCAAGAGCCTTAAAAATTTGAATATGATAAGCAGTATTAGCAATGTGATCTTCCCCTCTAATAATATGCGTAATTTTTTCTTCAATATCATCAATGACTGAAGGTAAATGGTATAACAATGTTCCATCAGCTCTAATTAAAACAGGATCACTCAAATTTTTTGCATCAAATGAAACATCTCCTTTAATGATATCTTTCCAACCAATATTTTCATGATCTAATTTGAATCTCCAATGGGGTTGGATTCCAGATTCTATTTTTTTTTCTACTTCTTCATCACTTAGATTTAATGATGATCTATCATAAATAGGTGGTTTCCCAGATGATAACAAAGATTTTTTCTTTAAAGCTAATTCCTCTTCTGTTTCAAAACATGGATAAAGTCTTTTCTTTTGTTTTAGAATTTGGATTTTCTCATTGTAAATATGCTGTCTAGAGGACTGATTAAAAGTGTAACTCCAATTTAATCCAAGCCATTTAAGATCATCTTTGATACTTGTCTCAAATTCTTTAGAACCCCTATTGGCATCAGTATCATCAATTCTTAATACAAACTCACCTTGATTTTTTTGACAAAAAATCCAATTCAAAATTGCTGATCTAGCATTACCGATATGTATTTTTCCTGTAGGGCTAGGAGCGAACCTACACTTCATATTATTCTTTAGGAATTTCGCAAACAGGAATAGGCTTCATCTTATGAAGATTTGGCTTTCTAATTTCTTCGTATCTACTGTAGTATTCACTAGACTTATTTTCCATTGCTTCTTCTAATTGCTTATATGAAAGACCAAGCTGGCTTTCATCATTTCTACTATCATCCCATAAACCATCTGTCGGTGCTGCGCTAATAATATCTTTTATAACCCCAATTTCTTCAGCTAATTCCCACACCTCAGTTTTAGTACAATCTGCTATTGGCGATATATCTACACCTCCATCACCATATTTTGTATAAAATCCAACACCAAAATCTTCAACTTTATTTCCAGTACCAACAACTATACCATTATTACTTTGAGCTATTTGGTATAGAGTTACCATTCTTAGTCTAGATCTTGAATTTGCAAAAGCTAACTCACTATCAAAATTTTGCATCGTATTTTGAAATGTTTTAAAAACATTATCTAGCTCGATTATTTTTGTTTCTACATTTGGGTAATTTTGCTCTAAAAATTCTAAATGTCTTAAACTTAAATCATGTTGTGATGAATTTTGCTTAATAGGCATTGAAACAGCTATAGTTTTTAAACCAGTTTGAGCACATAAGGTGCTAGTAAGAGCTGAATCAACTCCTCCTGACACTCCTATTACTAGTGTAGTTGGATTATTATTTATAGATTTAGCGTAATCTTTAATCCAGTTAGAAATGTATGCGATTTTATCTTTTGAATTCATAAGTAATATATAAATATAAATTTATAAATTTGAAGATTGCTTTGAGAGCAATTTTTCTTCTTTTAAAAAATCTGATAATAAAAAAGCCAATTCTAGAGACTGCGAGGCATTTAGTCTCGGATCACAATATGTATGATATCTATTTTTTAGATCTTCATCTGTTATTTCTTGAAGACCTCCCATACATTCTGTAACATCTTGACCAGTCATTTCTAAATGGACGCCGCCTGGATATGTTCCTTCGCTTCTGTGAATTTGAAAAAATTGCTGAATTTCAGAAATTATATCTTTTAATGGCCTAGTTTTAAAACCCGTGTTAGATTTGATAGTATTTCCATGCATGGGGTCACAAGTCCAAACAACATTTTTACCAGCTGAATTAACTGATCTAATTATTTTTGGAAGTATTCCACTAACTTTTTCATGACCCATTCTACATATCAGCGTTATTTTTCCAGCATCATTATTTGGATTCAACACATCTAATATCTTTAATAGTTCTTCTGTCTTTGTGCTTGGACCAACTTTAATACCTATAGGGTTCTCAATACCTCTTAAAAATTCAATATGTGCTCCATCAAGTTGGCGTGTTCTGTCACCTACCCATAACATGTGAGCTGAAACATCGTACCACTTACCTGAAGTACTATCTATTCTTGTTAATGCTTCCTCATATTGAAGAAGTAAAGCTTCATGACTTGTAAAGAAGTCTGTTTCATTTAATTGTCTTACACTGTTTCCATTTATTCCACATGCCTCCATAAAAGATAAGCATTCATCAATTCTAGAAGATATCTCTCTAAATTTAGCAGCATTCTCACCTTTAACAAAATTTAGGTTCCATTGATGTATTTTATTTAAATTGGCAAAACCGCCCTGAGAAAAAGCTCTTAAAAGATTAAGTGTAGATGCAGACTGATTGTAGGCCTGAATTAATCTATCTGGATTAGGATCTCTGTCTTTTTGATTGAAGTCTATCCCATTAATTATATCGCCTTTATAAGACTCAAGTTCTAAATCATTAATAACTTCTGTGGCAGATGATCTTGGCTTTGCAAACTGTCCAGCAATTCTTCCTACTTTAACAATTGGACAAGAAGCGCCAAACGTTAATACAACGGCCATTTGTAAAATAACTTTAAATGTGTCTCTAATATTATCTGGATGAAAATCTGCAAAACTTTCTGCACAATCTCCACCTTGTAATAAAAAAGCATTTCCGTTTGAAACTTCTCCAAGTTTCTTTTTTAATAGTCTCGCTTCTCCAGCAAAAACTAAAGGTGGATATTTGGAAATTTCATTTAGAGTTTTATTTAGATGATCTTCATTCTGATAGTTAGGCATATGAAGAGCATTTTTATTTCTCCAACTATTTGGTGACCATTTATCGCTCATAATTTGAAAAGGCTAATAAACCCTAATATATCTTGAAACAAGGGTTATTATATAGATCTTTTATTTCTTAGAATTTTTAAGGCTGATCTTTCAATAGCAAGTGAATTTTTGGGAATATTTTTAGTGATAACACTACCTGCGCCAATTCTAGATTTAGACTCAATTACAACTGGAGCAATGAGTGATGTGTTTGAACCTATAAATACATTATCTTTTATTATCGTTTTGTGTTTTTTCTTTCCATCATAGTTACAAGTTATTGTGCCGGCACCTATATTCACATTATTTCCTATTTCTGAATCTCCAACATATGAAAGATGAGCAATAGAAACATTATTTCCAATTTTAGAATTTTTAATTTCAACAAAGTTACCAATCCTTGATTTTTTTCCGATTTTTGTTTTTGGTCTTAATCTAGCACTTGGACCAATATGTGAATTTTCATCTATTGTAACCTCTTCTAAGTATGAATTACTTTTAATTATTGAACCTTTTTTTATAATTGTTTTTTCCTTTATTGTAACATTGCTTTCAATTGTAACAGTAGGTTCAATTTTGGTGTCATAGCTTAAATAACAAGTATTGGGTTTTAAAAAATTGACTCCATTTTTTATAAAATTTTTTACGTATTTTTTTTGCAAGATATTTTGTACAACATTAAAATCATCCAATGTATTTATGCCCAACATTGTTTCTTTGTTGCACTCAATATAATTGATAGGAATATTTTTGTTTGAAAAAATTTTGCATATATCAGGAAGATATCTTTCTTTTTTAATTTTATTTTCTTTAATATTTTTTAAATTATCAAATAATAATTTAGTATTTGCTATCAAAATACCAGAATTACATAAATTAATTTTTTTTTGTTCAGGTTTTAAATTGATTTGCTCAATTATTTCTTCAACGTAGTTGTTATTCAATAATAACCTACCATAACCATTTGGCTCTGAAGTATTAAATGCAATTAATGAAGCTTTCGCTTTACTTTTTTTAAATTTACTTACTAGTTTTCTTATATCTTTAACTTCAACTAAAGGTGTATCACCAAATAAAATTAAAATATTTTTTGATTTAACAAATTTTTTAACTTGCTCAATTGCATCAGCGGTTCCTTTTTGTTTTTTTTGAACAACTAACTTTGAGGTATTTAATATTAACTTTAATTCTTCTTTATTTTTTTTATTAGATACAACTAATATATTTTTACCAGATATTTTTTTTGCAATATTAAAAATATGTGAAACAATTGGTAACCCGCATAATGGATAAACAAGCTTTGATTTACTTGCTTTAAATCTCGTACTATTGCCTGCAGCAAGTATAACAGTTGTGATATCAGACATTAAGTTAGAAATTTCTTAAAATTTCGTTTCCAACATTAATTATTTCTTTTGAAGCATCTGATGTAACACTTATATCTACTACACCCCTTCCAACTGAGAATGTTTCTGCAAATAATACTTTGCTAGACAGTCGGGAGCGAGCAATTTTAGCACCAGCGTATCTTAAACGCAAAATCATTGCGTCAGTTAATTTTGCTCTCGGCATCACTCTATTAAGAATAATTATTGGATTTTTTCTTTCTTGTTTAGCAATTTTTAAAAAAGGAAGTGTAGCCATTAAGTCTACTGGACTTGGTTGTACTGGAACAAATACTCTATCAGAAGCTTTTACAACCTGCATTGTTTCAAAAGTTATAGATGGAGGGCTATCAATTATTATAAAGTCGTACTTTCTTTTTATGGCTTTAATTTCATCTATTAAATTCCTTATATCAAAATTTAATTGAGTTATTCCAATATCATCTTCACCATAATAAGATTTTCTTGCTTCAAGCCAATATGATAGACTTTTTTGTGCATCAGCATCTATAACAGCTACTTTGTAACCACTATTGCTCCACAAAACTGATAAATTTGCTGAAAGAGTCGATTTACCTGAACCACCTTTTTGATTCGAAAATGCTATAACTTTTCCCATATACAAGTATTGATAATAACTATTTTAAAGGTAGATGGAAACATTTTATAAAAAAATATGAAAAAAAATAAGTTAGATATTGCAAAAAATTTATTAAGCAGTGGAGAACTTGTAATATTTCCCACAGAAACAGTATTTGGTCTTGGCGCAGATGCAACAAATGATGAGGCTGTAAAATCTATTTTTAAAGTAAAAAAAAGACCAAGAAGTAATCCAATTATCTGTCACTTTAAAAGTATCAAACAAATAGAAAAATATTTTATTTTAAATAAATTTGAAAAAAAATTAGGTTCAAAATTCTGGCCTGGTCCTTTGACAATAATATTAAAAAAAAAGAAAAATTCTAAAATATCGAAATTAGTCTCTAATAACTCGACTTTAGTTGGCTGCAGAATTCCTGGTAATAAATTGGCTAAAAAATTAATTACTTTATTTGACCTACCTATTGCAGCCCCCAGTGCTAATCTGTCAGAAAGAACTTCCGTAACCAATATTATGGATATCGATCCTATTCTAGTAAAAAAAATATTTGTTTTAAAAGATAAACAGTCTTCTCATGGACTAGAGTCCACAGTTGTTAGAATTGATACCAATAATGAAATTGAAGTATTAAGATATGGCAGCATAACTGTTGAAGAGCTAAATAAATATGCAAAAGTAAAAATTAAAAAGAAATCATCTATTTCTCCTGGTAATTTAAAAAAACATTATTCAACTTTAAAGCCAATAAGAATGAATGCTAAGAGAATACTAAAAAATGAAGGT
This sequence comes from uncultured Alphaproteobacteria bacterium, assembly GCA_902538155.1. Taxonomy (GTDB): domain Bacteria; phylum Pseudomonadota; class Alphaproteobacteria; order HIMB59; genus CACPNW01. Next base: position 2,507 of record CACBDX010000023.1, on the reverse strand, counting down.
TTATTAAATTTTGGCAATAATAAATTAAAGTCTAAAATAATTAATTTAAATTTGAGTAATAAAAAAAATTTAAATGAAGCAGCAAAAAATTTTTATCATTATCTTCATAAATTAGATCAAAGTAGATGCAAAAAAATTGCTGTAGTAGAAATACCTGATAAAGGGCTTGGCAAAACTATAAATGACAGATTAAGAAGAGCAATTAAGTAATTACAATCTATTTAAATAATCCATTAACCTATAATAAATAATGGCTGAAGAATACAATGGTCTTCTAAACATGTTGCCACCTGGAATTTTAAAATGATTAATTTGCTCAAACATATCAAATTTATTTGATTTATTTAAAATTTTTTCAGCTACCATTTTTCCTCCCATAATACTCATAGCTAAACCATGCCCAGAGTAAGCATGAGCATAATATAACTTTTGATTCATTATAGTCCCAAAAATAGGCAATCTATTAATCGATATTGCCAAGGTACCTCCCCAAGAAAATTCAATTTTAAATTTTTTTAATTCAGGAAAAACTTTATACATTCGTTTAGAAACAAAACTCTTTGAATCTTTTACAAAATGAGATGTAATTGTTTCAGGTCCTCCAAAAAGAAGTCTGTAGTCTTCTGAAAATCTATAATAATCAATCATAAATCTAGAATCTATTACGCCACAATTTCTTTTGATTAGTTTATTTGCCAGATCTTTTCCGAGAGGTTCAGTTGCAATAATATAATTGTTTATAGGCATAAAATAATTTCTTTTTGATCCTAAAAGATTATCAAGATAACCATTACAGCCAATAATTACTTTCTTCGCTTTAATAATATTTTTTCCAGAATGAATTATAACTTCTTTTTGATTATCAATAATTTTATCAGCTGGAGAATTTTCATATATATTTATACCATTTGCTAAACACTGTTCTGCTAAGCCATATGTTAGTTTTAATGGGTTCAAATGATAAGAATCCTTTAAAAGCATCCCAGAAAAATATCTGTCACTATTAACTTCATCTCTTATTGAATTGTGATCAAAGTATTCATAGTTATTATAATTATAATTCTTCTGCATATGCTCAATTTCATCTTCAAAATATTTATAATCTTTTTTTGTGTTGCCAACATGAAGAACACCTTGTCTAAGAGCACAATCAATTTTGTATTTTTCAATTAAATTAAGTACATTTGAAACAGCATCTAATCCAACTTTCCAAAAAAATTTTGCTTTTTCAATACCAAATTTTTTTTCTAGGTAGAATTGATCCTTTCTCATACCAATTCCTAGTTGACCACCATTTCTACCAGAGGCACCAGATCCAACTTTGTTTGCTTCCAAAATAGTTATTGATAAACCTTGATTAGATAAATTTAATGCAGAAGAAATACCTGTTAAACCACCTCCAATAATACATACATCAGTTGAAATATTCTCATTTAATTTAATTTGATTAGGAAAATTAGGTGCCGAAAATTTATAAAAACTCTCTTTTTCATTATCATGTTGATTAAAGGTCCTTTTTTTTGTAGTAAACATTAACTTATCTTTAATGGTTTAATAATAATTAGTAAACAAACAGTCTCAATATGATTGAAAAATTTCAAAATTGGTTTCATGAAAACTCTATTACAGAAGTTGAATGTTTAGTTCCAGATCTAGGAGGTATAGCAAGGGGAAAAATTTTACCAACTAATAAATTTTTAAAAGGACTGGAAGATGAAAGTCACAGATTACCACAGTCAACTTTTATTCAAACAATATCAGGAGATTATGCAACTGAGGACTCTGCCGGTGCTTTACCAAGAAGTGTTTACAATCCAACTGACATTGATGTAATTTTAAAACCAGATTTTAATACAATGAGAGTAGTGCCATGGTATGACGACCCTACTGCACAAATTATCTGCGATGCAATAAATCTTAACGGAGATGATGTTATAAATTCTAGTAGGAATGCTCTAAAAAATATTCTTAAACTTTATAAAAAAGATAAATTAACTCCAATTGTTTCACCAGAGTTAGAGTTTTATTTAGTAAAACCTAATGCTGACTCAGATTATCCTCTTGAAGTGCCAGTGGGTCAATCAGGTAGACAAGAAACAGGTAAGCAAGCCTTGGGTATAGATGCTGTTAACGAATTTGATCATCTTTTTGAAGATGTATATAATTATTGTGAAGCACAAAATATTGAAATTGATACTATTAACCATGAATCTGGTTCAGCTCAGATGGAAATTAATTTTCAGCATGGTGATCCTTTAGATCTAGCAGATCAGGTATTTTTATTTAAACGAACTCTAAGACAGTCGGCTTTGAAACATAAACTTCATGCAACATTTATGGCAAAACCTATGGAGAACCAACCAGGTAGTGCAATGCACATACATCAATCGATATATAATGAAAAAAATAAAAATATTTTTTTTAATCAATCATCTAAAATTTCAAAAAAAATGAAAAATTATTTAGGTGGGTTAGAAAAATATACTCCATTATTAATGCCTATATAC
>CACBDX010000022.1 GCA_902538155.1 uncultured Alphaproteobacteria bacterium | reverse complement strand
ATTGAATTGAGTATGATGCATCAGGATTAGTTAGAGGGACAACTAATGTTCCCCAAATACCAGCAAACATATGTACGGGTATTGCACCAACAACATCATCTAGTTTTAATGAATTTAAAAAGTTAGTTCCATAATACATTATTACTCCACCAACTGCTCCAATTCCAATTGCAAGCAATGGACTAGGCATTAATGGCTCAGCTGTTATTGAAACTAAACCTGCAAGTGCTCCATTAAGCATCATGACAATATCAGTTTTCCCACCAATTAATCTTGTTATTGCTGCGCCAGCCATACATCCACCGCACGCTGCGAGTTGAGTGTTCATAAAGATTTTTGACATTGCTGTTGCATCTTCATAAGAACCTAATGCAAGTTGCGATCCGCCATTAAAACCATACCAACCCATCCATAAAATAAATGTTCCTAATGTAACTAAAGGAATTGATGATGGAGCAAATGGAGCCATATTAGCTGGTTCACCACTAGCACTGAATCTTCCAAGTCTTGGACCTAAAAGAATTACTCCTGCTAAAGCTGCAGAACCACCACAAGCGTGGACTAATGTCGAGCCAGCAAAATCTGCAAAACCTAGGGCGTCTAACCATCCTCCACCCCATTCCCAGCCCATTTGAATTGGATAAATTACTCCTCCAAGAACTGCAGCAAAAGTGAAGAAAGGCCAAATTTTTATTCGCTCTGCAACAGCACCAGATACAATTGAAACAGTTGCACAAACAAATAAAGCTTGAAAAAACCAGTCTGAGGCATCTGAATAACCTGTTTCCATAGATGAATTATCAGTCCATATAGATGGTGTACCAATATAACCTCCTTCAGGGACAGAATATCCAAGATTATATCCAATTAAATAGAAAACAATTGAAACAATTGCAAACTTTCCAATATTTTTAGCAGCAATAGTTGATACACTTCTCGTTGTAACTAGACCTGATTCTAAAAATAGAAATCCTGCAGCCATCCACATGACTAAAAATCCACATACTAAAAAAGAAAATGTATTAAATATATATGCTACTTCAGCGTCAACCTCTGCTCTCACAGATGAACTTAGCAATAAAATAAAAGAGAAAATTGCAAAAAGACTAAAAAATTTTTTATACATTATTTAACTCCATATAAAATTATAAACACATAACTAACCTTTAGTTATGCATTACTTCATGCGTAGCTATGGAAATTAATTAATAAGATCCGCGTTCCTTCGGGTATACCTACTTCCGATTTGCAAACTGCAAATTGAACGATTTAATAACTTTGCATGCGTTCCTTCAACTTTCGTCTACTTCCGTCACCATAAAAGGTGATGAACGTGAAATGACTTATAACAATAATTCAGAAAGTATCAAGAAATAGTATTTAATTTAATTACTAAAATATAATTAGTTTTCTAAACTCATTTTATTAAAAAATGTTCCTTCTTTTTTTAACCAACCATTAATCGTATCAAGAAAATTGTTGCTTAAATAGTAGTTTTTGATTCGTTTGTCAGATTTACTTTGCTCTTTAACAAAAATGTTTTTTTCTAAAGCTTCATTTAAAATTGATTGAATAGATGATCTGGAGCCAATTGATTTAGGTATGTTTGCACATATTGTTTCAAATGAAATTCCACTTAGTCCATTATTTTCATAAATTTCTAGAGAGATCACATGATGTAAAATCGATTTGAATAAAAATTTTGAAACATAATCTTCCGAAAAGAAGCTTGAATATATATTTCTTTTTTTTTCTTTAATAATTTCTGTTTCAGTCATTTGAACCTCCCACTAATGTTTAGCAAATTTGGGAGAGCAAATGCTCTCCCATTTTTTAGTGACCAACTATAAGGAGTTGATTTGCTAATCACTAAATTCATTAGTCTCTGATGCTGTAAGCCATGACGCCTACTTCGGATTTATCAGTACCAAGTTTTTCAGCTTCTTCACTAATTCTAATACCAAAGAGCATTTTCATGATGTACCAAATGATAAATGATACAACAAAAACGAAAACGTTAATTGCCACTATACCGTAAAGTTGTGCGCCAAAACTTGCTGCACTATTAGAAATTGGAACAACTAATGTTCCAAAGATTCCAGCAAAACCATGTACAGGAATTGCTCCAACAACATCATCAATTTTAAATGTAATTAAAAGTCTTGTTCCATAGAAGACAATTAATCCACCAATTGCACCGATGATTACTGCTAGGAATGGTGAAGGCGCTAATGGTTCTGCAGTAATTGCTACTAAACCACCTAAAGCTCCATTAAGCATCATTACAACATCTGTTTTACCAGTTACTAGCCTTGAAATAACTGCACAAGCCATTACACCAGCACCAGCTGCCAAGTTAGTATTAATGTATATAGTCGCTACTGCCGTAACATCATCGAATGTACCCATTGCTAATTGTGATCCACCGTTAAATCCGAACCATCCTAGCCATAGAATAAATACACCAAGAGTTGCAAGAGGTATTGAAGAATTTGCAAAAGGCTCCATTGGAGCTGCTTCACCGCTATCAGTGAAACGGCCTAATCTTGGACCTAGTAAAATCGCACCAGCTAGTGCTGCTGCTGCTCCTGCACTGTGAACTAGAGTTGATCCAGCAAAATCTGAGAAACCTGCTTCTGCTAAGTATCCTCCACCCCACTGCCAACCCATTTCGATTGGATAGATGAAACCAGTTAATAAAGCACAAAAAATAAAGAATGGCCAAATTTTTATTCTTTCAGCTAGTGTTCCAGATACAATTGAGCAAGTTGTTGCACAAAATACCATCTGAAAGAACCAGTCAGAACCATCTGAATACCCTGTATCAAGAGCGCTACCATCACTCCAAGGAAGTGGAGATCCAATAAAACCGCCTGCAGGAATGCCATATGCCATATTATATCCAACTAACCAGAACATTAGACCAGCTATTGAATATAAGCCTATATTTTTTGCAGCAATTGTTGCTACACTTTTGGACGTAACAAGTCCTGATTCAAGCATTGCAAATCCTGCTGCCATCCACATGACCAAGAACCCAGATACAAGAAATAGGAATGTATTTAAAATGTATTGCACTTCACCGTCTACTTCGGCTCTAGCATATGAACTGAAGAGCATAAAGACAGCAAGAATGCTAATGAAATATATAGATTTTTTTAACATTAATCCTCCATTATAAATTTCACAGTACATGGCTCACATTGAGTCATGCGTTACTTTTCATGCTTAGCTATGGAAATTAAATAATAAGATCCGCGTTCCTTCGGTATTAACCTACTTCCGATTTGCCTAAGGCAAATTGAACGATTTTATAACTTTGCATGCGTTCCTTCGACTTTCGTCTACTTCCGTCACCATAAAAGGTGATGAACGTGAATACTGATTTAGTTTAATATTAATTTTTAGTAAGATTATAATCGTTAATATTAATATGCAAAAAATGCATATAGTAATATTTCCCTGTTTTATCGGAAATATTAGCTATTTTATTGTTGATAATTCAGTCCAAGCAGAGTTATTATTACTAGAGTTTACACTTGCATTAATAAATTTCATAATATGCAAACCGTCATCAATATTTGGAAGTAACTTTAATAAATCTTCCTTATTTTCCTTATTTTGTATAACATCGGCAGCATCTGAATAAATCTGTGCAAATGCTTCAAGATACCCTTCTGGATGACCAGCGGGGATTCGCACGTTAGCCTCAGTTCCTTCAACTTTGATAGAACCACCTCTTGTTATTATTTGGCTAGGTTCTCCTACTTGACTAAATGTTGCATAATTTGGATTTTCTTGACTCCATTTTAATGCTCCCTTGTCTCCATAAATAGCTACAGTAAAATTATTTTCTTCTCCTGTCGCAACTTGAGAGATAGATAATGAACCCTTAGCTCCGTTATTCAATCTTATCATTATCGACGCATCGTCATCTAATTTTCTTCCTTCAACAAAAGTTGTAAGATCAGCACTAACTGATTGTAATTTTAATTGAGTTATAAATTCCAATAAATGCATAGTGTGACTGCCAATGTCACCTACACCTCCTGCAGCTCCACTTCTTGAGGGATCTGTTCTCCATTCTGCTTGTTTATTTGAACCAGAATCTTCTTCTTTTGATCCGAGCCATCCTTGCAAATAAGATCCCTTAACAATTCTTATTTTTCCAAGTGCTCCATTTTCAATAAGTGATCTCATGCCTCTAACAACTGGATATCCTGAATAATTATGAGTTAAGAAAAAATGACCATCAGATTTAGAAACTGCATCAACTAATTTATGAGCATCTTCCATTGTAGAGGTCATAGGTTTGTCACAAATGACATGAATATTTTTATTTAGAAATTCAATTGCTGGCGCAGCATGCATATGATTTGGTGTAACAATAGATACTACATCAATTCCATCATCTCTTTTAGATTCCTCCTCAGCCATCGTTTTAAAATCAGGATAACTTCTTGAAGGATCGAGACCAATTTCTTCAGCAGATTTTGCCGCTTTTTCTGGGGTTGAAGATAAACAACCAGCAACAAATTCATATTTATCATCCATTCTTGCACATAGACGATGAACAGCTCCAATAAAAGCTCCTTGGCCACCACCTATCATTCCTAATTTTAATCTTTTTGCCATTTAAATTCCCTCCTAAATACCTAAAAGTTTTTTATTAGTTTCTTCATCCATTCCTGAGTCAGCAAAATCATCAAATGCTTTTTCAGTTACATCGATGATATGTTCTTTTATAAATTTGGCACCCTCTTCTGCTCCTTGTTGAGGGCTTTTAATACAACATTCCCATTCTAGCACCGCCCAACCATCAAAATTATAACCAGATAGTTTTGAAAATATAGATTTAAAGTCAACCTGACCATCTCCTAATGATCTAAATCTGCCTGCTCTATCAATCCAAGATTGAAAACCTCCGTACACACCTTGTTTTCCACTTGGATTTAATTCAGCATCCTTTACGTGAAACATTTTTAATTTGTTATGATAGATATCAATATGATCTAAATAATTTAAATGTTGAAGAATAAAATGACTTGGATCATAAAGCATATTACATCGTGGATGATTACCAACCTTTTCTAAAAACATTTCAAAAGTGATGCCATCATGGAGGTCTTCACCAGGATGAATTTCATAACAAAGATCTACCCCAGCTTCGTCAAATTTATTTAAAATTGGTTTCCATCTTTTTGCAAGTTCATTAAAAGCTTCATCTACTAATCCTTCTGGTCTTTGAGGCCATGGATATAAATATGGCCAAGCTAGCGCACCAGAAAAAGTTGCATGTGCATTTAGTCCAAAGTTCTTTGAAGCCATTGCTGCTTGCATTAATTGATCAATGGCCCATTCTTTTCTTTTAGATGGATTACCTCTAACTTTTTCATCTGCAAATCCATCAAAAGGAATATCGTATGCAGGATGAACAGCAACAAGCTGACCTTGAAGGTGAGTAGATAGCTCTGTCAGTTGTAAATTATTGTTTTCTAGAATTCCTTTTATATCATCACAATAATCTTTACTTTCAGATGCTTTTTTTAAATCTATTAATCTTGAATCCCAAGAAGGTATCTGTACGCCTTTATATCCTAAATTAGAAGCCCATTTTGAAATTGACTCTAATGAGTTAAAAGGTTCATCATCACTTACAAACTGGGCAAGAAATATTGCAGGGCCTTTTATTTTTTTCATATTAAATCTCCATAATTATTTAAACACGAAACAGTTAGGTAGTCATTAAATTTTTAAAATTTTCGTAAAGTTTTTTAGTATTATTGTTCATTTCTTGAATATTATTTCTAAGCGATTTATCCAGTTCATCAATAGAGTTTTTTCCTAGATATTTTTCTAAAGCATTTTTTAATTCAGGAACTTTAGACCATTTAATAATTGTGCTTTCATCTACTTCTATATGAAATTGAATGCCATAAGCATGATTTTTATACTTAAATATTTGAAATTTTGTAATATCTGATGAACCTAAAATAGTAACATGAGAATTATTTAGTTCACTTACTTCGTAACTATGCCATTGCAATGCTTTAATCTGATTATCAAAATTTTGAAAAATTTGATCCTTTTTTTTATTATCTAAAATATCTATATTTAGAACTCCAATTTCTGGGGGATTAGATTTAATTACTTTACCGCCAAGAATTTCTCCTAAAAATTGACAGCCTAGACAGATTCCGAGATATGGTTTTTGATTATTTAGAACAAATTCCTTTATCTTATTTTTTTCTTCAATCATCCATGGATATTGTTCTTCCATCCAAGTATCCATTGGTCCACCTAAACATATCATTCCATCAAATATATTAAGATTAACAGGAATCTTTTCTCCTTCATCCAATCGAATAATAGTTGTTTCAACTAAGTCTTTATTCATCAACTTTGTAAAGTATCCAGGTGTAACTAAAGGTGTATGTTGAAGAATAATTATTTTATGAGACACTTTGTTCTAAGTTGAGTAATCTTTTTTTTAATTTGATTCCCCCTCTACCAGAAAATCCTCCAAGTTTACCATCACTTCGAATTACACGGTGACAGGGGATAATAAGTAAAAGTTTATTTTGTCCACAAACATTACCTACATATCTTGGAGACGTGCCAACTTTTTTTGCTATTTCTCCGTATGTTGAAACTTTACCATATTTAATTTTAGATAATTCTTTCCAAATTTTTTTTTGTAAAGGGGAACCTTCAAAAGAATAGTTAATCTTAAAATTTTTAAGTTTTCCAGAAGCATATAAATTAATCTGATTTTTAATATTAATTAAATCAATTATTTTATTTGTTTTACCAAAGCTAAGTGAATAAACATTACCTCTGTTTTTTTTCACTGTAATCCAACCAAGTTTAGTTTCAAAACAAGCTGTTTCCATGTAAAATTAATAACATTATTGAATGAATCTATCAAAATAATTTATAATAAATTATGGATGAAGATAATTTAAATCTAGAGATTAGAAAATTTCTTAAACAAGTTGGTATTAGCTCGCAACGTGAAATAGAAAATTACATACGAAAAAAATTTTCGGAAGGAAGTATCAAAGTAGGTGAATCTATAAAAGTGTCTATGAATTTATCATCTGAAGATGGAGAACTTAATCATTCAATAAAAGAGGATTTAAAAATAAAATAATTTTTTAAAATTTAATTAAACAATATATAAGATTTTTTCTAGAATATTTTTGCGTACTTTCTCAAGTCCACATCACTTACTGTTTTAAAAGTTCCATCTCCATTATTTATATAAACATCATTATTGCCGGGATTAAGCCAATGACCGTTAACCATAAAGTCTATATTACCATCAAAGTTAATATCTGCAGGATGTAGTGATATGTACCAACCATTCTCATCGTGATTAACCTCTGACATAGGCCAATTCTCTTTGTTATATTTAGTTACGCTATGTATTGATTGTTGCCAGCCGATTGTGAAGTTACCCTTACCATCATTCAAGTAAGTAATTAAATAACCGCCAACATAGTTAAGACCTATTGTCGAACCTACTAAATCCATATCACCATCATTATCCACATCAGCAACCATAGTGCCTACTGGATTACAAAGTGGAATTTTTTCTTTAGTCTTTGTGTGATATCCTACATTTTTTATTTCTTTTGAATTTTTAGTGTTCCAATTGTTAGAACCATCACCCCAAAGAATTCTTATATTGTGCCTATTTTTAGAACTTTTTTGATGACCTTTCCAATTGCTATGATATTTGAAACAATCTGAACTGTGACCACCTGCTAACATATCGATATGACCATCCCCATTGAAATCTGCGTGTCTAACAATAAATGAATATTGATTTCCACATGTTATGCTTTTCATATTACCTTTACCGTCGTTGATAAGACAAATCATTTCACCATTATTGCCTTTCCAGTCAATACTTCCAAGAATGATATCGATGTCGCCATCTTTATCAAAGTCACCTGCATCGGCTCTGTGTGAGTAATTACAAATTCTATTATATTTTTTGTTGAAGTCTTTACCGTCACCAATATGTGATTCACTTGACTCTTTTAAAAAACCTTCTGACTGTGACAAGAAATAAGAATGATACCCACCACAGCCAGTACTAAAATCGTTATTACCAGCAGCCAAATAAAGGTCGTCCCAACCGTCGCCATTGAAATCTGCAATAAGTGGTTGTGCAGTTCCACTTTGAATGAAGGGTAAATTGTCTTGTATCAACCCTGTGCCCCAATATGACTCTTTTCCTTCTGCTCTTCCAGTTTCTATTTTGCCAAGAATAATTTGATAGTTGTGTTGTGTAACACCTTTCTCTGCCAAACAAGCACCCGCATCTTTATCAGCTTTACAAACGTAGATACCAAGATCCTTGTCTAGTTTCGCTTTGAATTTTTTATCAAGATTTAAAACTGTTACAACGTAATCTTGCACACCATCTCTGTTGAAATCTCCTGTTGCAATAAAATCATGCAAAGTAAACCAAAATTGGGTTTTATCATACGCTAAGAGTTTCGCTAGAAATTGATCCTTAAGCATCTTTTTTGGTAGAAGCCATTTTTTCTTACCATTCAAATTTTTATCCCACAAGTACTTGGTATCAAATCCTTGACCAGCTTGAAAAGGATATTTCTCTTTTGTTATTGCAGTAGTTGATAAAAATATTGTAATTAAAAAAAAAGTTGCAAACTTAATCATAAAATTTTTTAAATTTTTTGAAAATTTAGTTAATACGATTTTGTATTTTATCAATATTTTCAAGTTTAGATAATGGTCCAATACTTGATATAGTTATTGGCCCTTTTACAATTTCATTGGCTATCTTTTGAACTGTTTCTTTAGAAACTTTATCAATATTTTTAATAGTTTCAGCTGGGTCGATTATTCTATTAAAAACTAGAAGTTGTCTAGCGGCACTTTCGCATCTTCTAAATGCACTTTCTCTTCCCATCATTAAACTTGCTTTCAACTGAGCTTTACCTCTATTGATTTCCTTTTCTGTAATTGAGTTAGGACTTTCGTTTAATTGATCACATAAAACAGGTATGAGTTCTTGAATTTGATTTTCTCCTGTCCCACAATATATACCAAAAACACCTGTATCAGTGTAAGATGAGCTGAAAGAGGAAATGCCATATACAAGGCCACGTTTCTCTCTAATCTCTTGAAATAATCTTGATGACATACCTCCGCCTAATAAAGATGAGTATACTAGTAAAGAATAGTAATCGTCATGGTGGTAATCTATACCTTCAAAACCAAGAAGTAGGTGAATCTGTTCTAATTTTTTATCTTCTCTGTATTCTCCAGATTTGTAATCAGCTTTTTGTCTTTCAGTAGACAATCCAGCTGGTAAGTTAGTGCATGATTTTTTAATTGATTCTACAAATTGATCATGGTCAATTTTTCCAGCTGCACTTATAATCATTTTTTTTGGATTATAATGATTCATCATGAAGTCTTTAACTTCGTCTCTTGAAATATTTTTAATAATATCAGTTTTACCCAATATGGAACGTCCCATTGGCTGGTCCGGGTATGCTTTTTCTTGCCAATAATCAAAAATCATATCATCAGGAGTATCAAGGTACATTCCAATTTCTTGAATTATAACTCCTCTTTCTCGATTAAGTTCATCTTCAGCAAATGTAGAATTTTGCAAAATATCTGTCAGAATATCTATTCCATAATGTAGATCATCAGCTAAGAGTTTTACATAATAAGCTGTTATTTCCTTTGAAGTGTAGGCATTTATATCTCCGCCAACATTTTCAATCGTTTCAGCAATTTGAAGAGCATTTTTAGTTGAGGTGCCTTTAAAAGCCATATGCTCTAAAAGGTGAGCAACGCCATTTATGTCTTTTGTTTCATCTCTACCACCAACAAAATTCCATATACCCATTGATACTGTTTCCAGCCCTGGCATATTTTGAGTTACTATTCTTAATCCGTTTTCTAGTGTTGTAATTTTATGCATTGCTTGTTTTTTCTAAGATGAAGTTTTTTACATCTATAGTACTATTGGATAATATAGTCATCTTTTCCTCTTTATCAAAGAGATTGCTCAATTCTTTTGGTATTTCAATTTCTTTATTAATTGCTTTATTCACAGCTTTGTCAAATTTTGCAGGATGTGCACAAACCAAAGATACCCATACTTCATCATCTTTTTTATCTAATAATACTTTTAGTCCTGTTGCAGTATGTGGATCAGCAATATAATTATATTTTTCGTATACATATTTAATTGTCTCCAGAGTCTGATTATCATCAATTGAAGAAGCCTTATATATTTGCTGAAACTTAGCTAATACAGAGTCATCAAATTGATAAAAACCTTTTGATGAAAAGTTTTCAAATACTTCATTTACTCTTTTGCTATCTCTATTGAGGCTTTCAAAAATTTGCCTCTCAAAGTTACTTGAAACTTGTATATCCATACTAGGGCTATATGTTTGAGATACAGATTTTTTTTTCATTTCTCCATTGTCTACTATGGACTTCAAAATATCATTAGAATTAGTTGCAATATGCAAATGACCAATTGGTAATCCCATTTGTTTAGCAACAAAGGCTGAAAAAATATTACCAAAATTTCCTGAAGGAACAATGAAATTAATTTGCTGCTTATCAGTTTGCAAGTAAGCCCAAAAATAATAAACAACTTGTGCAATTAATCGTGCCCAATTTATAGAGTTTACAGCAGTTAAAGAGGTAGACTGTTGTATTTCATCATCAACAAATAATTCTTTGACAATTTTTTGACAATCATCAAAATTACCATCTATAGCAATATTAAAAATATTCTTATCAATTACTGTGGTCATTTGTTTTTGTTGAATAGGCGATACTTTATTATGAGGATGTAGAATAAATACATTTATATCTTTTTTTGATTTAAAAGAATGAATTGCAGCTGAGCCAGTATCACCAGAAGTTGCACCTAAAATAGTAATTTTTTTTGGAGAAATCTTTAAACTTGTAGAAAATAGGTTACCAAGAAATTGTAAAGCATAATCTTTAAACGCATAAGTAGGCCCATAAATTAACTCTAATAAAAATTTATTATTTTCTAATTCTACTAAAGGAGCTATTTTTTCATGGTTAAAATTTGCATAAGTTTCATTTAAAATTTTTTGTAATTCTAATTTTTCTATATTTTCATTTACATAAGGAAAAATAATTTCGCATGCCACTTCTTCGTATGATTTATTTTTTAAACTTAGTAGGTCTATTTTGGGCCACCTTTGAGGTAGATATAGGCCTCCATCTCTGGATAATCCTTGATAAAGAATATCGTTGAATGATCTGCTTAGAGAATCATCTCTTGTACTTAAATATTTCATTAAAGATAGCGATTAGTAATATATTCTTTGAAATATTTAGCATTTAAAGGCGACTTTGTAACCTGTTCTAAAACCTCATTAGTTGAAAAAAAACTAGCTTTTTCATGGATATTTTTTTTAAGCCAATTTACTAAATTTGAAAATTCACCATTTTCTATTTCCTTATCTAATTCCTCTTGATCTATTCTCAATTGAGACGCAAATTGAGCAGCAGTGAGTGCTCCTAATGAATATGTTGGAAAGTATCCAAATAATCCAGCAAACCAATGAATATCTTGTAAGCATCCATCAGTGTCTTTATTTATCGATAAATTAAATAATCTATTAAATTCATCATTCCAAGCATCGGGAATGTCTGCAATATTTATTTCATTGTTAAAAATTTTTCTTTCTAAATTAAATCTTAAAATAATATGTAGTGGGTAGGTAACTTCATCCGACTCAACTCTTATAAAAGATTTATTTACTCGAGTACCTAATTTGTAAAGATTATCAGGATCTGTAGCTTTGTCTTTAACATTAAATTGTCTATTTAAAGTATTAGATAAAAATTTTTTAAAAGCTAAAGACCTTGTGATTTGCATTTCAATTAATAGTGATTGACTTTCATGCATAGCCATTCCTCTAGATTTACCTGCTGGCTGATGCATCCAATCTTTTGGTAGGTTTAGCTCATATAATGCATGTCCAGTTTCATGCATAACACCATCTAAAGATGAAAATGGATTGTCATTATTATATCTAGTTGTAATTCTAACATCATTTGTAGATCCTCCACAAAAAGGGTGGACACTTTTATCAAGTCTTCCCCTTGTAAAATCAAAACCTATTTGTTTCATTATATATTTAGAAATATTTTTCTGCTTTTCTTCATCTATACTTGTTTCAAATTGAAGTGTTTCTTCATTTCTTTGCTTATCTATAATTTTGTCAATAAGTGGTGATAGAAATTTTTGTAAATCATCGAATACTTCAGATATTTTATTTTCTTCTGAAGAAGGTTCAAATTTATTTATTAGAGCTTCATACGGAGAAACTTTAAAAGTTTCTCCTAAAATATTAGCTTCTTCTTTCGTTAAATTTATAAGTTCTTCTAAATCTTTTTTTACTAAATTAAAATCTGACTTTTCCCTTGCCTCTTGCCAAACGCCCTCACAATTAGCTGAAGATTTTGAAATTTTTTCTACAAGTTCCGTTGGTATAGCAGAAGCTAATTTATATTCTCTATCCATTTCATTTAAGTTTTTCAGATCACTATTATTTAGGTTAAGATTCTTTGACTCTTCAATTAAATCACCAACTTCAGAAGATGAAATTTTACTATGACTAAGTTTTGACAAATAGGCTAATTGCTCTGATCTTTGATCTCTTGAGCTGCTCGGCATCATTGTTGCCATATCCCAGTGTAAAATACCTGCGATATCTGATGTCAGTGAAGCTTCATTAAAGATTTCTTTAAGTTTTAAATATGTTTTCATTTTTTCGTCCTAAATAAATAAATTATAAAAATAATCAAAAAAGAAAAGCTCATCAAAAACCATGTAATTGCATACTGCAAATGATTATTTGAAAAATTATGATTTTGAGATGAAGGTATTAAGAAATTCTCTGCATAATTGCTCATATTTTTAATGAAAAATTTCTGATTAATCTTAACATTTAAGTAAGTTTGAATTTGCTCCAAATCATAATAATACCATTCATTTGAAGAAATAGAATTCTCAGGAGTAAACATCTGTTTTTGAGTTGGATATCGGATGTATCCTAGAATTTCAGCATTTATTATTTCATTATTGTTTTTAAAATAATCATATCTACTTTGTTCAAACCAACCTTCATCAATTAAATAATTATTTCCATGATTATCTGACAATAAACTAGCTATTCTAACACCAGAAATGCCATCCAATGTTTTAGCTGGGAAAAAAATTTTTTTACTTCTGTCAACAGTTCCTAAAGTGATAACTTTAGTAAACTCATCAATGTTTGGATACTTCATTTTTCCCATTGAAAGTGAAAGTGGTTTTTGGATCTTTAGTTCATTAAATTCGGCTATAATTTTTTCTTTCCATTCCAGTCTTTGCAATTGCCAAATTCCTAAAAATATTGTCAGTGCAACACAAAATAAACTGAATAAAAAAAATTTTATTGGAAAGTTTTTAATTTATGCACCCCAAACATAAACGCAGACAAACAAGAACAGCCAAACTACGTCAACAAAGTGCCAATACCATGCCGCTGCCTCTAATCCAAAATGCCTATCTGGAGTAAAATGATTTTTATAAACACGATACAAACAAACAGCTAAGAATGCTGTTCCAACCATTACGTGAAATCCATGAAAACCGGTCGCCATGTAAAATACTGATGGATATATCCCATCTGTAAAACTGAAATAATGATGAGCTGCCTCATAATATTCTACACCCTGCATAATTGAGAAGAAAATTCCAAGACCAACAGTACACCATAATGCTTGAATAGCTTGATCTCTATGTCCTTCTCTAACAGCATGGTGAGCCCATGTACAAGTAGTGCCTGACATTAATAATATTAATGTATTTAAAAAAGGCACATCAAGTGGATCAAAGGTTTTAATACCTTCTGGTGGCCAAATTCCAACTGCACCATTACTATCAAAAGTTTCTGAAAATTCTTCTATAGGTAATTTAGGTGTTAAGCTTGCATCAAAAAAAGCCCAAAAAAAAGCAACAAAGAACATTACTTCCGAAGCAATAAAAAGCGCCATTCCATATCTTAATCCAAGTTCCACAACTGGCGTGTGAACTTTTTGGAAAGTTGATTCTTTAATTACATCTCTCCACCATAGGAACATAATAGTTAACAAACCAATAGTTCCAAGAATTAAAAGCCAAGAAGTTCCGTAGTGCATATAAAATACGAGGCCAGCAGCCATTGCAAGTCCAGCTATTGATGAAAGGAATGGAAGAGGACTTGGATCAACCAAATGATATGGATGTTTCTGCCCTGTGGTTGTCGTTTTATTAGCCATTTATTAATCTATATATTTAAAAAAGGTATATGACAATGTTATCTCTTCAACATCTTTCATTGTTGGATCCTCATTAATTGAGGGGTCAATGTAAAACACAACTGGCATTTCTACTGTTTCTCCAGGTTTCAAAGCCTGCTTTTCAAAACAGAAGCACTGAGTCTTAATAAAATAAGGACCGACCTTTTCTGGTAAAACATTAAATGTCGCAGTACCGATAGTTTCAATATCAGATAGATTAGTTGCTGTATAATTAACAAGTTTATTTTCACCCACTTTAAATTTAATATTTTCTGGTGCAGTAAAAGTCCAATTTATACTGTCATTAACGTCAGCATTAAAGTTAAGGTTAATATCTCTTTCCAAAATTGATGATGAAAGAAACTCAGATGTACTTGTCTTACCGCCATAGCCAGTAACACGACAAAATAAATCATATAAGGGTACCGAAAAAGCTACTAATGTAATCATTGTTAAAA
Source organism: uncultured Alphaproteobacteria bacterium (assembly GCA_902538155.1). Lineage (GTDB taxonomy): Bacteria > Pseudomonadota > Alphaproteobacteria > HIMB59 > CACPNW01. Next base: position 4,059 of record CACBDX010000022.1, on the reverse strand, counting down.
CAATAAATGATAATCCTATAGCTGTTCTAGTATTTGTCATTATACTCCAAAAATATTAGCCTTAAATAAAGTCCATAAATAAAAGAATGCAACAATACAAAGCAAGATTATTAAAGTTATAATATTTTTTCTTCTTCTGTTTTTCATCTTAACACCACATGATCAATCAACAATGCTGAAAATAAACTAAATAAGTAAAGTATTGAAATGGCAAAAAATTTTAATCCTTCAGAATTTGGTATTGATTTTCTTTCCTTAGATTTTTTTAACTTTAAAGAGCTATTAAATAATAATAAGTTTAAAATTGTAACTATAGTTAAGTATATTATTCCAACATTGTTATCTAAATATGGAAGATAGCTCGATAAAATTAATATTACAGCATAATAAACAATCTGTTTTTTTGTATCTTCAATGCTACTTACATTTGGTAACATGGGCACATTAGCATTTTTATAATCATTATATCTATATACTGATAATGCCCAAAAATGAGGTGGCGTCCAAAAAAATATAATTAAAAATAAACTAATTGGTAAAAAACTTAATTCTGGAATAACTGCTGTCCATCCAATAATTGGAGGTATTGCTCCTGCTGCTCCTCCAATAACTATATTTAATGAAGTTGTTCGTTTAAGCCAAAATGTATAAATAAATACATAAAAAAGAATTGTAAAAAGAAGCAAACTTGTTGCTAATGAATTTGAGAACCATTGCATTAAAATTAAAGAAATAGTTCCTGTTAGTATTCCTGCAACTAAGGCTTCATTTTTTGAAACTACTCCAAGTGGAATTGGTCTTAATTTTGTTCTTTCCATAGTTTTATCAATATCTTCATCAAACCACATATTGATTGCAGCTGAAGAACCAGCTCCTAATGCAATAGCAACTATTATCATAAAACTATTTAGGAATGCGATTTGCCCTGGCGCCAAAAACATTCCAACAAACGCTGTAAAGATAACCAAGGACATAACTCTTGGTTTCATTAGCTCGTAATAACCTTTGAATTTTCTTAAAAGAAAATTATTGCTATAACCAGCTTCTAAGGATTTAGCATCCACGTAAATTATCCTTTGAATTTAGGTAAAGTCTCAAACTGATGGAATGGCGGAGGTGAAGATAGTGTCCACTCAAGAGTATCAGCTCCTTCTCCCCAAGGGTTTGAAACTTCTTTCTTTCCAAAAAATAATGCATATACAATCGCGAAAAGGAATATTAAAGTTGCGGCAAAAGAAATGTAAGAACCATAAGTTGATACAAGATTCCATCCTGCATAGGCATCTGGATAATCTGGAATTCTTCTAGGCATTCCAGCAAGTCCAAGGAAATGTTGAGGAAAAAATGTAACATTTACCCCAATAAAAAATAACCAAAAATGTAATTTGCCTAAAAATTCATTATATTTTCTTCCAGACATTTTTCCAAACCAATAGTAAATACCCGCAAAAATTCCAAACATAGCTCCCATACTTAGAACATAATGGAAGTGTGCAACAACATAATACGTATCATGCATTACAGTATCTATTCCAGCATTGGCCAGAATGACTCCTGTTACGCCTCCAAGTGTAAATAAGAAAACAAATCCAATTGCAAATAACATTGGAGTTTCAAATGTAAGTGATCCACCCCACATAGTTGCAATCCAGCTAAATATTTTTATACCAGTTGGAACAGCAATAATAATTGTAGCTAGCATAAAGTATGCTCTTAAATCTGCACTCATACCAACTGTAAACATATGGTGAGCCCACACGATAAAACCTATAAATCCTATTGCTATCATAGCATAAACCATTCCTAGATATCCAAACACTGGTTTTCTAGAGAAAGTAGAGATGACTTGGCTTACAATTCCAAAAGCGGGTAATATCATAATGTAAACTTCAGGATGTCCAAAGAACCAGAATAAGTGTTGGAAAAGAACTGGATCTCCACCACCTGCAGGATTAAAAAATGTTGTGCCAAAGTTTCTATCAGTTAGAAGCATTGTAATTGCTCCAGCTAAAACAGGAACAGCTAACAAAAGTAAGAATGCTGTAATTAACATAGCCCATACAAATAGAGGCATCTTATGAAGGGTCATTCCAGGTGTTCTCATATTAAGTATTGTTGTTATAAAATTAACTGCACCTAAAATTGAGGAAGCACCTGCTAAATGAAGAGCAAAAATTGCCATATCAACAGAAGGTCCTGCGTGTCCAAGTTTATTTGAGAGTGGAGGATAAATTGTCCATCCCGTACCAGCACCAGTTCCTATTGTTGCTGAAACAACTAATAAAACTAGGGCAGGAACAAGTATCCAAAAACTAAAGTTATTCATTCTTGGGAAAGCCATATCAGGTGCACCGATCATCAATGGAACAAACCAGTTTCCAAAACCACCTATTAATGCAGGCATTACAACGAAGAATACCATTAACAAACCATGGGCAGTAATAATTACATTCCAAACCTGTCCATCTGCAACAACGTCTAAGCCCGGTGCTGCTAATTCAGCTCTCATTAATAATGAAAAGAAACCTCCAACTAATCCAGCTAGTATAGCAAATATGATATAGAGAGTTCCAATATCTTTATGATTGGTAGAAAAAAACCATCTTTTTATAAATCCTGGTTTATGATCATGATGGTCGTGACTTGCTGAATCTGCGTAACTCATTTTTCTCCTATTCTATTATATTCTCTGTAGTTGTTATTTCGTTTGCTAATGCTAACTTATTTTTTTGTTCAATTATCCAGTTATTAAAATCTTTTTCATTAAGTGCTTCTATGACAATGGGCATATACCCATGACCTGTTCCACATAATTCGGAACATTGACCTCTATATATTCCTGGCTCATCTATATTGAACCATGTTTCATTAAGTCTACCAGGAACCGCATCTTTTTTTACACCTAAAGAAGGCATAGCAAAACTATGAAGCACATCACCAGCAGTAACCAATACGTGAATATTTTTATTTGCTGGTACAACTAGGTGGTTATCTACTGTTAATAATCTTATGTCTCCTGATTCTAATTCATCATCAGGTATCATGTAACTCTCAAAAGAAATGTCATCATGTTCTGGATATTGATACTCCCAGTACCACTGATGACCAATAACTTTAATGGTCATATCAGTTTCAGGTATTACATCTTGCTGATATACTAACTTAAAAGACGGGATTGCCATAAAAATTAATATTATTACTGGAATCCCAGTCCAGAGAATTTCTATAAATGTGTTATGAGTAGTTTTAGAAGCAACTGGATTTGCTTTTCTTCTAAACCTAAATACAACATAGAAGATTAGAAATAGTACAAATATTGTGATTGCAGTCATCATAATTAATACAAAATTATGAAGATCGTAAACATTTCTCATAACGTCACTTGCAGGTGTTTGAAAACCTAACTGCCAATCAGAGATACCATTTGCTGATGAAGCAAAAGCAATAAATGTAGCGGTAATAAAGGATAAAATGCGCATCTTATTTAGATATTGTATACACTAATAAATAAATTATTCAGTAAATTAACCAGTGATTTAGAGGCAAAATTCTAGGACAGGTTGTCGCTCATTATGATTTATTCAATGACCGATTGAATAGAAAAAATTGCAGCTGTTGTTGCAGTGTCTGAGCGTAAAATTCTTTTTCCTAGAGATACAGATATACATGAAGACATAGAAGAGATGGTTTTTCGTTCCTTTTCAGAAAAACCACCTTCAGGTCCAATAATGACAGCCCATTTTTTGTATTTTTTTGTTTCATTAATTAGTGCATTGTAAATAGTAGGTAAATTTTCATTTCCTTCATCACAAAAAACTAACCCTCTATCAGATGGAAAATTGTTAACTAAATCATCTAGTTTAATTGTTTTATCTAAAGTTGGAATGGACAATCTCTCAGATTGTTCTGATGCTTCAATCATATTTAATTCAAAATTTTTAAAATTTATTTTTGATTGATTTGTATATTCTGTCAAAATCGGAATAAATCTAGAGATACCAAGCTCTGTAGCTTTTTGAATAGTAATATTCATTCTATAAGATTTAATTGGAGCAAATA
>CACBDX010000021.1 GCA_902538155.1 uncultured Alphaproteobacteria bacterium | reverse complement strand
TTGTTACCTATAACAACGTAGTTAGTGATAGTATTCTCAATTTCCTGATTTTTATTTTTTATATTTAAAAGAACTTTCGAATTTTTATTTTTTGGACTTCCTTCACATAAAGCAATGTAAAACTTTGTAATTAAATGTTGCTTAAAAAGTGTTGAAAAATATCTTGCAAATTTTAAATTTTTCGAAATTAAAAGCAAACCTGATGTCTCTTTATCAAGTCTGTGAACGAGTCTATAATCGGGGTTAATATTTTTTATTATATGGTCAATGGAAACATTTACTTTACTACCTCCTTGTGTTGCAATATCTGACCACTTATTGATAACTAAAAAATTGTTATTTTGAAAAATAATTGATTTATTAAACTTTTTTAAATCATTATCTGATATATTAATTTTTTTCTTATAAATTATTTTATTTTTGTAAAGTTCTTCATGGAAATTTAAAATAATTAAGTTATCATTTAGTTTGACAACATAATTTGCTTTTGTACGAGAGTTATTAATTAAAATATTTTTCTTTCTTATATTTTTTTCAATAAAACTTTGTGTTAGTGAGGTAAATAAGTTCTTTAAATACTTATCAAGCCTAACTTCGTAATCTTTCTTAATGTGTATTTTTTTTATCAAATTAAAACTTATTAATTAACATTCCAAAGTATGCAAATAAAATGCAGACGAATATTGAAATAGAAATATATATAAATGCTATAAGGATTTTTTTAGAAATAATTAAATTAACAACTTCATAGGAAAATGCGGAAAAAGTAGTAAATGATCCAAGTAAACCTATAATTAAAAAAAATTTTAAAAAATTTTCGTTAATGTTTTTTGAGAAATCCGAAGTTACAAGATATCCAATCAAAAAAGAGCCTATAACATTTACTGTAAGGGTTCCATAAATACTTGAGGTAAATATAGTTTTGCTTAAGTTTGTTAAAATATATCTTAGTATTGCTCCAGTTGCTCCACCTGTAGCTACAAAAATTAAATTAATCAATATTTTCTAAATTGGAGGTTGTTGTTCTACTTCTTCGGTAGATTTTTTTTCAATAACTGGACCGCTATCTAATCCCTTAGCTGCCTCATCTCTATCAACAAATTCGATAACAGCAGTTGGTGCATTGTCACCGTATCTATTACCTAACTTAATAATTCTTGTATAACCACCAGCCCTAGCCTTATATCTTTCGGCAAGAACATCAAAAACTTTTTTTGACATTTTTTGATCCTGTAGAATGGATACTGCTTTTCTTCGTGACAATAAATCTCCTTTTTTTCCTAGTGTAACAATTTTTTCAACAAATCTTCTGAGTTCTTTTGCTTTCGCCAAAGTTGTGGTTATTTGCTCATGTTTTATAAGAGCATTAGACATATTCATGAACATTGCTTTCCTGTGGGATGAAGTCTTATTTAGTTTTTTATTTTTAATATTATGCTTCATATTTATTTATTAAAGGGATCCTCATATTTTTTTGCAAGTTCATCAATATTTTCTGGAGGCCAATCAGGAACAGACATTCCAAGATTTAATTCCATTTGTTGAAGTACTTCTTTAATTTCATTCAGAGATTTTCTACCAAAATTTGGAGTTCTTAGCATTTCTGATTCAGATTTTTGAACTAAATCTCCAATATAAATTATATTATCATTTTTAAGACAATTAGCAGATCGAACAGATAACTCTAATTCCTCTACTTTTTTAAGTAAGTTTGAATTAAATGATAATGTTTCAGTTTGAGATTGATCCGGCAATACCTCTGGTTCATCAAAATTAATAAATGGTTGTAATTGGTCTTGTAATATTCTTGCAGCTAAAGCAATAGCATCATCTGGTGCCATCGCTCCATTTGTTTCAACTTCGAAAACTAATTTATCAAAATCTGTTACTTGTCCCACCCTACTGTTTTCAACTTTGTATGTAGCTTTAATAATGGGACTAAACATTGCATCTAATTTAATCTCACCAATCAATTTGTCTTCATCTTCAGCTACTTCCGCTGAGACATAACCTTTGCCAGTTTCAACATTAGCTTCAATTTCAACATCTGCATTAGAGTCCAATGTCATTATTAGTTGATCAGGATTCATTATTTCTGTCTCGGAGTCTGCTTCAAAATTTCCAGCTCTTAATTCACCAGAACCAGTAGACTTTAGATACATTTTTTTTAATCCAGGTGAGTGAACTTTAACAGCTATTGATTTTAAGTTTAATAATATTTCTGTTAAATCTTCTTTTACACCAGGAATAGTAGAGAATTCGTGAACAACACCTTTTATTTTTACTGATGTTATTGCTGCTCCCTGTAATGATGAAAGAAGAATTCTTCTTATAGAGTTACCTAAAGTTAATCCAAAGCCTCGTTCAAGAGGTTCAGCCGTAAGTTTACCTATTCTACCATTTGTTTCATCTACATTAACTTCCATCTTTGTAGGTTTTATTAATTCACTCCAATTTTTTTGTAACACTTAGATGCTCCTTTTTTAAACTCTTCTTCTTTTTCTTGGTCTGCATCCATTGTGAGGGATTGGTGTTACATCTTTAATAGAAGTAATCACGTATCCAATAGATTGCAATGATCTAAGAGCAGACTCTCTTCCAGACCCTGGGCCAGAGACCTCTACTTTAAGATTTTTTAAACCGTATTCCTTTGCTTTATTACCAACATCTTCAGCAGCAATTTGTGCTGCATAAGGTGTAGATTTCCTAGATCCTTTAAAACCTTTATGACCAGATGATGACCAAGCTAAAGCATTTCCATTTTCATCTGAAATAGTAATTATTGTATTATTAAATGATGAAACAATGTGAGCAACACCCGAAGATATTTTTTTTTTAACTTTTGATTTTTTTTTCTCAGCCATTTTATCCTTTTGTAACTTTTTTCTTTCCTGCTATTGCTACTGCTTTACCTTTTCTAGTTCTAGCATTTGTATGTGTTCTTTGACCTCTAACAGGTAATTTTTTTCGATGTCTAAGACCTCTGTAGCAACCTAAGTCATTTAATCTTTTAATATCTAGGGATATTTTTCTTCTTAAGTCACCTTCTACAGAATAATCTTTATCAATTAAATCTCTGATTTTATTCACTTCATCTTCATTTAATTCACTCACTCGCTTAGAAATATCTATTGAAGCATTTTTACATATATCTAAGGCAAACTTTTTTCCTATACCAAAAATATAAGTTAGTGCGATATTTACCTTTTTATTAGTTGGAATGTTAACACCTGATATTCTAGCCATAAATATATCTAAAAAAAATGAATGAGGGTGAATACATGAAAATCATACAACTAGTCAAGTAGAGAAGTGCTGAATTTTGGCTGTTTTTCATGATTTTTTCAAAATTTGTTTGATATTTTGGGTAATTTCTTCAATTTCTAAGGATCCGTCTATTTCGTAGAATTTAGTATTATATTTATCTTTGTAAAAGTTAGATACCTTTTGAGTTGAATTAAGATATTCATTATATCTTGTTTCAATAACATCAATATTATCATCTTCTCTACTTTCTTCAGATGATCTTTTTAGTATCCTATTCTTTAAAGTTTCAAAATTTATTTGAATATCAAAAATATAATTTATCGAGCTAGATGTTTCAGAAAGAAAATCACTGAGAAATTCTGACTGATGCAAAGTTCTTGGATAGCCATCTAAAATAAAACCTTTAGAAGTTTCTTTAGTTAGTCTTGAGGATACAATTGAATTCAAAATGTCATCGGAAACTAAATTACCTGCAGCCATAATTTTTTTTAATTCAATTGCCAAATTATCATTTTCTAATAATTTTTTTCTTAATATATCCCCTGTTGAAAGATGTGAAATATTTAAGTATTCAGATATTATTTTAGCTTGAGTGCCCTTGCCTGCTCCAGGTGGGCCAAAAAAAATTATTTTACTCAATTTATCTTCTGCCTTTTAATTTAGTTTTTTTAAGCAATCCTTCATATTGATGTTGGAATAAATGTGATTGAACTTGTGTTATAAAGTCAATCATCACAACCACTACTATAAGTAGAGCGGTGCCCCCTAAATAGAAAGGTATAGAGGTTCTAGACAATAAAAATTCAGGAAGAAGCGCAACAAAAGTCAAGTATATTGTTCCTATAGTTGTTAATCTAATTAATACAAACTCAATATAAGCAGCTGTATTATCACCTGGTCTTATTCCTGGAATGAAGCCTCCATATTTTCTTAAATTTTCAGCTTGTTCATCTGGATTAAAAACAATTGAAGTGTAGAAAAAGCCAAAAAATATAATCATAGCTGCATAAAGAGCTAAATAAAGAGGTTGACCTCTACCTAGGTAACTAGAAATTAAAATAAAAATATCACTTGAGGAACCAGCGCCAAAACCAGACATTGTATTTGGAAGAAGCAGAATAGAGGAGGCAAAAATTACAGGAATAACTCCAGCTGTATTAATTTTTAATGGCAAGTGAGAACTTTGACCACCATAAATTTTGTTACCAACTTGTCTTTTTGGATATTGAACAGGAAGTCTTCTCTGAGCTTTTTCAACAAAAACAATGAAAATTATCAATAACAATATAAGTATTAATATTCCTAATATAAATGCAATACTTAGTTCACCTGTTCTTCCTAGTTGGAGAGTACTAACAAACGCACTGGGTAAATTAGCAATTATACCTGCCGTAATAATTAAGGAAATTCCATTCCCAACGCCTCTTGATGAAATCTGCTCACCTAACCACATCAAAAAAACAGTTCCACCAACTAATGTTATTACTGTTGTGAGTCTAAAAAATAAACCAGGATCAAAAACTATATTTCCATATGTCGTCTGCATAGACTCTAAACCAATTGATACCCCATATCCCTGAACAGCAGCAATAACTACTGTCGTATATCTAGTGTATTGAAGTAATTGTCTTCTGCCTTTAGTACCTTGCTCTTTAAGAGATTTAAGATGAGGTATAGCTGATTGCATCAATGTCATAATAATAGAGGAAGAAATGTATGGCATAACCCCTAGTGCAAAAATTCCCATTCTCCCTAAAGCTCCACCTGAGAAAGTATCAAAAATTCCTAAAATACCTGATGATTGCTGTTCAAAAAATTGCTGCAAAGCAAGAGGGTTGATTCCTGGAATTGGTAAAAATGTACCCAACCTAAAAACAATTAATGCTCCTAAAGTAAAAAGAAGTCGTTGTCTTAGTTCTGTAGCTTTTCCTAAAGCTCCAAAATTTAGATTATTTGCTAGTCTGTCTGCAGTTGAAGCCATTATTTCTTAGTGAGTTTAATTTTTCCACCAAATTTCTCTATAGCCTCAATTGCTGTTTTTGAAGCATAGGATACTTGTAAATTAATTGGTTTTTCCAACTCTCCTACATTGAGAAGTTTTAAATTACCTTTAGATCTTTTAAATATTTTTTTATCAAAAAGTTCATTTTCAATAATTTGTTCAGGATTAATTTTATACTTTTCAATAATTTTATTGATCATCTTAAAACTTATATTTTGAATTTTTAATTTAAAAGGATTTTTAAAACCCCTTTTAGGTAATCTTCTATACAATGGCATTTGACCACCCTCAAAACCATTGATTGATACTCCAGATCTTGACTTTTGACCTTTTACACCTCTTCCTGATGTCTTACCAAGACCTGATCCAGAGCCTCTACCTCTTCTTTTATTTTTTTTATTAGAGGTTAGTGATGATTTTAATTCGTTAATTTTCATGTTTAATCAATTTTGTTTATAATTAATTTCGCTAATTTTTTTTGATCTTTTCGCTGCTACTGATTTTGGAGACTCAGACATTTTAAAAGCATTAAGTGTAGCTTTAAGCATATTATGTGGGTTTGAAGTACCAGTAGATTTTGCAACAACATCTTTGATACCAAGAGATTCAAATAAAGCTCTCATCGGTCCACCGGCGATAATTCCTGTTCCAGGGGCAGCGGCTCGGAGGATTACCTTTCCTGCTCCAAATCGGCCAACAGTGTCGTGATGAATTGTTCTATTTTCCTTTAAATGAACTCTAATCATTTTGGTTTTTGCATTTTCAGTTGCTTTTCTTACAGCTTCAGGAACTTCTTTTGCCTTACCTGTTCCTATTCCTACCCTTCCTTTATTATCTCCAACAATCATAATTGCTGCGAAACCGAACCTTCTTCCTCCTTTGACAACCTTAGCAACTCTATTGATTGTTACTAAATGTTCACTTAAATCATTTTTATCATTTTCAAACATAATTTCCTCTAAAAATTTAGACCTTCCACTCTTGCAGCATCTGCAAGTATTTTTATTAAACCATGATATTTGTATTTTCCTCTATCAAATGCCACTTCATTAATACCTTTTGATATAATTTTTTTTGCAATAGCCTTCCCAATCATTTCAGCAGTTTCTTTTCTCGAAAGATTCATATCTTTTATATTTTTTTCAACAGAAGATGAACTAGCAAGAGTTATTCCTTTAGAGTCATCTATTAGTTGAGCATAAATATGATTGTTTGATCTAAACACGCTCAATCTATTTCTACTAGATACCTTTTTAGTTTTGTACCTAATTCTTTGTTTTCTATCTTTCATAAATTATTTCTTTTTACCTTCTTTTCTAAAAATATATTCATCCACATACTTAATTCCTTTACCTTTAAAAGGCTCTGGTTTTCTAAATGAACGTATTTTTGCTGCTGCAGCACCTAATTTTTCTTTATTAATACTTGTTAACTTAATTAAATTTTGTTTTTGACACTCAATTTTTACATCAGTTGGAATTTCGAAATTAATATCATGACTATATCCAAGTTCCAATTTTAGCTTAGATCCTGAAACACTGGCCCTGTATCCGGTTCCATTTAGTTCTAATGTTTTACTAAAACCATCGGTTACGCCATTTATTGAATTTGAAATTAGAGAGCGTGTGGTTCCCCAATTTGGATCTTTGTTATTATTGTTTAACGGAACAACCTGAACCTCTTCTTCTTTAATACTGATGTTGAAATTAGAATTTACAGGAATTTCAATTTTACCTAATTTACCTTTTACAGAAAAAATACCTTCATTAAAGCTACACTCAATATCTTTTGTGATTTTAATTGGGTTTTTAGCTATCCTTGACATTAAAATACCTCGCATAAAACTTCACCGCCAACATTATTTTTTTTAGCTTCTTGATCTGACATTACACCTTTTGGAGTTGAAAGAATTGATATGCCTAATCCTCCATATGGTTTGCTTAACTCACTTATTTTAGAATATTTTCTGATACCAGGTTTTGAAATTCTTTTTATTTTCTTTATAACAGGACTTCCATTAAAATATTTTAACTCAATTTTTATTGTATCGACTCCTTTTCTTTCCTCTACATCTTTAAAATCTCTTATATAGCCCTCATCTTTAAGTACATTTAATACATTCATATTTAGTTTTGATTTAGGACAAATAGTTGATACTTTTTTTGCTTGATGCGCATTTTTTATTCTTGCTAGCATATCCGAAAGTGAATCATTAAAAGCCATAATATTCTCCTACCAACTTGACTTAACAACACCTGGCAAATCACCAGACATTGATAGTTCTCTCAATTTAATTCTTGATAAACCAAATTTTCTATAATTTCCTCTAGGTCGACCAGTAACTTCACATCTATTTCTATATCTAATGACCGAACCATTTCTAGGAAGGTCGTTTAACTTATTTTGATAAGTAATTCTTTCCTCCAATGAAATATTTTTGTCCTTAATTTTAGACTTTAGGGTATCACGTTTTGTCTTAAATTTTTTTATAAGTTTTTGCCTAAATAAGTTTTTTTGAACTGAGCTTTGTTTTGCCATTTTACCTCTTAATTAATTTGTTTATTTTTAAAAGGCATATTGAAACTTTTTAATAGCTCTATAGCCTCATCATTGTTTTTTGCTGAAGTACAAATTGTTATGTCCATACCTGTAGTCTTTATAACTTTATCAAAGTTAATTTCAGGAAATATTACATGTTCCTTTATTCCCATTGAAAAATTACCATTGCCATCAAAACTTGTTGAATTTAGACCTCTAAAGTCTCTTATTCTTGGAATAGCTATATTAACTAATCTATCAAGAAACTCATACATTATTTTGTTTCTTAAAGTAACTTTAACACCTAAAGGCATACCTTCTCTAATTTTAAAACCTGAAATTGCTTTTTTTGATTTTGTTTTAACGGCTTTTTGTCCTGAAATTAAAGTCAAATCTTCGAGAGCTTTATCAATTAATTTTGAATCATCTTTTCCCTCACCAATACCCATGTTTAAAATTATCTTTTTAATTTTAGGAACCTCAAAAATATTTTCAAGTCCAAGTTTTGATTTTAAATCTTGTTTAATTTTATTGTTATATTGTTCTAGCAATCTACTCATTTAAATTTCCTTACCAGATGATTTATTTATTCTTACCTTTTTATTATTGCTTATTTTAAATCCAACTTTTATTCCTTTATTTTGCTCTCGGTCATAAAATAAAAGATTTGAGACGTGAATAGGCATTTCTTTATCAATAATCCCACCTGGCTGATTATTATCTGGCTTTTGGTTTTTTTTAACTCTGTTTATTTCAGATACTATGGCTTTCATTTGTTTTGGTAGCATCTTGAGTATTTTACCTGTTTTACCTTTGTCCTTACCTGTAATCACAATAACTTCATCACCTTTTTTTAATTTAAATTTTTTAACCATTATAATACCTCAGGTGCTAAACTTATAATCTTCATAAATTTTTTACTTCTAAGCTCTCTTGTTACAGGTCCAAATATTCTTGTTGCTATTGGTTCTTCCTGCTTATCTAACAAAACGGCTGCATTTTTATCAAATCTAATAGCAGTTCCATCAGATCTTTTGAAATCTTTAGAAGTTCTAACAATTACTGCTTTATACACATCACCTTTTTTAACCTTTGCTCTTGGAAGGGCGTCTTTAATTGATACTACTATAATATCTCCAATTGATGCAGATCTTCTTTTCGATCCACCTAAAACTTTTATACACTGTATTTTTCTTGCTCCAGAATTGTCAGCTACAAAAAGTTTAGACTGCATTTGAATCATGATTTATCTCCTGTGTTTGCTATTACCTTCCATTTTTTTAATTTTGAGATAGGTTTTGATTCAATTATTGACACAGTATCGCCTACGTTAAATTCGTTGTTTTCATCGTGAGCATGATATTTTTTCGTTTGTCTAATAATTTTTTTGTAAAGTTTATGTTTTATTCTTCTTGTAACGTTGACAGTTATAGTTTTATTTAAGTCAGATGATATTACGATTCCAGATAAGATTCTCTTAGGCATTATTTTCTCCACCAACATTTGATAATTTTGTTTTTAATCTAGCAATCTGTTTTTTTGCATTTTTAATTTGAGATGTTTTTTCAAGTTGACCAGAAAATTTTTGAAAATTAAGATTTAATAGTGTTTTCTTTAAATTCAAAATTTCTTCATGAATTTTTTTGTTTTCAATGTTTGTTTTTTTATTCATTAAATATTTCTCTCAACAAATTTACATTTGATTGGCAACTTAGCAGCTGCTAAAGTCATTGCTTTTCTTGCGTCGGCAACATTAACACCATCAACCTCAAACATAATTCTTCCTGGTTTAACCCTACAGGCCCAATACTCTATAGATCCTTTTCCTTTACCCATTCTAACTTCAGCAGGTTTTTTAGATACTGGTACATCAGGAAAGATTCTAATCCACATTCTACCGGCTCTTTTTAAATATCTGGTAATCGCCTTTCTTGCAGCTTCTATTTGCCTTGAAGTTACTCTTTCTGGTTCCATTGCTTTTAAACCGAAACTCCCATAATTAAGAGAAAAATTTCCCTTAGAATTTCCATGTATTCGACCTTTAAATTGTTTTCTGTACTTAGTTTTTTTTGGAGATAACATGTTCATTATCTAACACTCCCTTGGTCAATTTGTTTTTTTTCACTTGCATATGGATCTTTCAGTAATATTTCACCTTTATTTATCCATACCTTAATTCCACAAATACCATATGTCGTTTCTGCTTCTGCAGTGGCGTAGTCTATATCACCTCTCAATGTGTGCAAAGGAACACTGCCTTCATGATATTTCTCAGTTCTAGCAATCTCTGCACCACCCAATCTTCCACTACAAACAACTTTAACACCTTTTGCACCTAGTCTCATTGCAGATTGAACAGCTTTCTTCATAGCTCTTCTAAATGAGATTCTTTTTTCAAGTTGTGAAGCTATGTTTTCAGCCACTAACTTTGCTTCAACCTCAGGTTTTCTAACTTCTTTAATATCTAAAAAGACTTCTAGATTTGACATATTTGATAGATCATTTTTTAAAGTTTCAATATCAGCACCCTTTTTACCAATAATTATTCCTGGTCTTGAGCTGTAAATAGATAATCTTAGTTTTTTTGCAGCACGTTCAATATTAATTTTGGAAATACTTGCATTTTTTAACTTTTTTTCTACGTAACTTTTAATTTTTAAATCTTGATGTAATAATTTTGTGTATTCATTTTTTGAAAACCATCTTGAAGACCAAGTTTTATTAATACCAAGTCTAATACCGTAAGGATTAACTTTTTGTCCCATTATTTAATTTCCTTTTTTGTTTGTGTTCTTTCTTCCACAACTATTGTCACTTTACTAAATGGTTTTATTATTGAGGCAGCTCTACCTTTTGCCCTAGGTCTCCATCTTTTCATTCTTAAACTTTTTCCTACATATACTTCCTTAACAAAAAGTTTATCTATATCTAATTGTTTATTATTTTCCGCATTTGCTATCGCAGCATTCAAAACTTTAAGAATTACCCTAGAAATTCTTTTTGGAGAGAATTGTAATTGATTAATAGCAGAGCTAGCTTTCATATTGACTATACTATTAACTAGTAAGGATAATTTTGTAGGACTGATTCTTACCATATTATCTTTTGCTATTGCTGTTAAATTTTGATTCATTTTTGTTCCGCTTTTTTATCTGCAGCTGTATGCCCTTTAAATGTTCTTGTAGGAGAAAATTCTCCAAGTTTATGTCCTACCATTTGTTCATTTACAGTAACAGGAACAAATTTTTGTCCATTATAAACGCCAAATGTTAAGCCTACAAACTGTGGAAGTATTGTAGATCTTCTTGACCATGTTTTTAAAACTTCTTTTCTACCAGATTGTGATAATTTTTCTGCTTTTTTGATTAAGCTGTTATCAACAAATGGCCCTTTCCAAATAGATCTTGTCATTATTTCTTTTTCCTCTTAATTATAAATGTATCTGTTTTTCTGTTATTTCTTGTTTTTTTACCTTTAGTGGATACTCCCCACGGTGTCACAGGGTCTCTTCCTCCAGAGGTTCTGCCTTCACCACCTCCATGGGGATGATCTACAGGATTCATTACAACTCCTCTGACTTTAGGCCTGAAACCCAGATATCTTTTTCTACCAGCTTTACCTAATTTTATATTCTTTTGATCAGAATTAGACACCTCTCCAATAGTTGCCTTACAATTTTTATTAATATGTCTTATTTCACCAGAAATTAATTTGATTTGTACATAAGGCTGTTCTTTTGAAACAATTTGTGCAGACGTACCTGCTGATCTAATTAATTGTGCACCAGCTCCTGGCTTAAGTTCTATATTATGAACATTCGTACCAACTGGTATATTATTAATTGGTAAGCAATTTCCATTTTTTATAGCAACATTATCTCCGGAAATAATTTTATCTCCAATTTTAATATTTTTAGGTGAAATAATATATCTATGTTCTCCATCATCATATTTTAATAGAGAAATAAATGCTGTTCTATTAGGATCATATTCATTTCTTATAACTTCAGCAACAATATTAGTTTTAGCTCGTTTGAAATCTATTAACCTATATTTTCTTTTTACGCCTCCACCCATCCTTCTAGATGTAATTCTACCTTGATTGTTTCTTCCACCAGTTGATTTGATTTTTTTTGTAAGAGATTTATGAGGTTTATCTTTTGATAGTTCTCTTTTGGATACTAATACCGTGCCTCTTAATCCTGGTGTGGTTGGTTTAAATTTAATAAGCATTTATTTAATCTCCAGTGAGGAGTCGATAGTATTACCTTCTACCAACGTTACTATGGCTTTTTTTGTATCTTTTCTAAAACCAAATTGGCCTTTAAATGTTTTACCTTTGCCTCTTGTTATAGATGTATTAACTTTATTTACTTTAACCTTAAAAATTTTTTCAATTGCATTTTTAATTTCGGAAGAATTTGAATCTTTTGAAACAACAAATGAATATTGATTAAATTGTTGTAAATTAGTAGATTTTTCAGTTGTTATAGGTTTTTTTATAATATTGTATGCTCTTTCTAGAGAGATATTTACTTTCAAATTTTTCATGAAAGCCTCTCAGTAATTTCATTTATAGATTTTTGATCAATAAATATTTTATCAAAAGTAATTAGATCTTTTACGTTAATTCCTTTTTGATTAATTGTAGAGATTCTCGGAATATTGGAAGATGCTAATTTAAAATTATTGTCCAGACCTTGTTCAGAATAAATAAATAATGCTGAATCATAATCAAAATTTTTCAAATCCGAAAATAAATCCTTAGTTTTGAAACTTTTAACTTCAAAGGTGTCAATAATAAAAATTTTGTCCTGAGCAGCTTTAACAGACAAAGCTGATTTTAAAGCCAATTTTTTTTCTTTTTTATTTAGATTAAAAGAATGATCTCTGTTAACAGGCCCCATTGAAACTGCCCCACCTCTGAAGTTTGGCGGTTTATTACTTCCTTGTCGAGCATTACCAGTACCTTTTTGTGAAAAAGGTTTTTTACTGCGACCACTTACTTCTGATCTTGATTTAGTTTTGTGAGAACCTTGTCTTGATTTGGCATTTTGATATCTAATATATTGATGGATAAGATCAGGAAGTTTTTTTATACCAAAGATTGTTTTATCTAGTTCTATATCTCCAACAGATTTATTTTTTAGATTTAAAATTATTTTTTTCATTTAAGACCTTTTAATTGCATCTTTTAAAAAAATAACAGAATTTTTTTTTCCTGGGACTGAACCCTTTACAATCAAAATATTATTTACATTATCGACTTCAATTATTTTTAAATTCTGTTTAGTTACTTTTGTGTGACCCATTCTTCCAGCCATTTTTTTTCCCTTGAAGACTCTTCCTGGATCTTGGTTTTGACCTGTTGAACCATGAGATCGATGGGATATGGAAACACCATGGGAGGCTCTTAACCCACCAAAATTATGTCTTTTCATTACACCTGCAAATCCTTTACCGATTGAGTAACTACTTGCATCAATAAGTTGATCAGCTTTAAAATGATCTGCGTTGAGTTTTGTACCAACATCTAAGATATTATCACTATCAACTCTAAATTCTTTTAAGATTTTTTTTGGTTTTATTTTTATTGAAGAAAATAATTTTCTTTGAGGTTTATTAACATGCGAAATATCTTTTCCTGTTTCTATAGAAGCAATCTGGACTGCATTGTATCCATCCTTTTCGGTTGTTTTAATTTTAGATACTATACATTCATCAACTTTTAAAATAGTTACATGGGTATTGGTGCCGTCGTTTTGAAAATAGGAGCTATTACCTATTTTTGTAGCAATTAAACCTGATCTTTGCATATTAAATTTTTATATCCACTTCTACACCCGCAGATAAATCTAACTTCATCAATGCGTCAACTGTTTGCGGTGTTGGATCAATAATATCTAAAAGACGATTATGTGTCCTAATTTCAAGCTGATCTCTACTTTTTTTATCAATATGTGGAGACTTGTTAACTGTAAATCGCTCAAACCTAGTTGGAAGAGGAATCGGTCCTTTGACTTTAGCTCCGGTTCTTTTAGCTGTATTGATAATATCTAAAGTACTTGCATCTAATAACGAATTATCAAATCCTCTTAATCTAATTCTTATATTTTGATTATCCATTATGCTAATTTAGCCTTTACTTCTTCTGCAACATTAGAAGGAACTTCTTCATAATGATCAAATTGCATTGTATAGTTAGCTCTTCCTTGAGATAAAGATCTAAGATTATTTACGTAGCCAAACATATTTGCAAGAGGTACCATTGCATCCACGACATTTGCATTACCTCTTGTTGACATTTCTTGGACCTGACCTCTCCTACTATTAAGGTCTCCGATGACATCGCCCATATACTCTTCAGGTGTTACAACTTCAACCTTCATCATAGGCTCAAGAAGCACTGGCTTTGCTTTAGAGATACCTTCTCTAAATGCAGCTCTAGCTGCTATTTCAAAAGCTAAAACACTTGAATCAACATCGTGATATGCTCCATCGTATAGTGTAGCTTTAAAATCTATACATGGAAAACCTGCAATAACTCCTGTTTGTTGTTGAGCAATCAAACCTTTCTCAACTCCAGGTATGTGCTCTGTTGGAATATTACCACCTTTAATTTGATTTATAAACTCATACCCACTTCCTGGATCTCCTGGTTCAAATTTTATTTTTACTCTAGCAAATTGACCTGCACCGCCTGATTGTTTTTTATGAGTATAATCGACATCATATGAGTTTGAAATAGTTTCCCTATATGCAACTTGTGGAGCGCCAACATTTGCTTCTACTTTAAATTCTCTCTTCATTCTATCGACTAGTATTTCAAGATGAAGTTCGCCCATTCCCTTTATAATAGTTTGTCCACTTTCATGATCAGTTGTTACTCTAAAACTTGGATCTTCTTGTGCGAGTCTGCCAAGTGCCTGACCCATTTTTTCATGATCAACTTTAGTTTTTGGTTCAACTGCTACTTCAATAACGGGATCAGGGAAATCCATTTTTTCTAGTACAATTGGATTATCTGATGCACATAAAGTTTCTCCAGTTGTAACATCTTTTAAGCCTACTAAAGCAACTATATCTCCGGCATTAGCGGTTTTTATTTCCTCTCTGTTATTTGCATGCATTAATAACATTCTACCAATATTTTCTTTTTTACCGGAGTTTGAATTTAGAACTGAATCCTTTGTATTAATTGTACCAGAGTAAATTCTGGCAAATGTTAAACTTCCTACGAAAGGATCTGTCATTATTTTAAATGCTAGAGCACTAAATGGCTCATCATCTTCGCACTTTCTTGTTAATTCTTTGGTATCATCATTGACATCAACACCTTTAACGTTTGCAACATCAGTTGGAGATGGCATGTAATCAATAACAGCGTCTAAAAGTGGTTGAACACCTTTATTTTTAAAAGCGGATCCTGTTAGAACAGGAACAAATGATCCTTTTAATGTGCCTTTTCTTATGCATAATTTTAATTCTTCAATAGATGGCTCATTACCTTCAAGGTATTTTTCCATAATAGAATCATCTTCTTCAACAACTTTTTCAACCAATTTTAATCTGTATTCTTCAGATTGATCTTTAAGATCATCTGGTATATCGACTATATTAAACTTTGCTCCTAAGCTCTCATCTTGCCAAACAATTGCTTTGTTAGAAACCAAATCAACAACGCCTTTTAAGCTACTTTCAATCCCTATTGGAAGCTGAGTAACAAGAGGATAAGATCCTAAACGTTCTGAAATCATATCAACACACATAAAGAAATTTGCACCTGTTCTATCTAATTTATTAACAAAACACATTCTAGGAACTTTATATTTATCAGCCTGTCTCCAAACAGTTTCTGATTGAGGCTCAACTCCTGCAACTCCATCAAATACTGCTACTGCTCCATCTAAAACTTTTAATGATCTTTCAACTTCAATTGTAAAATCCACATGCCCTGGTGTATCTATAATATTTATTCTGTGATCATTCCAAAAACAGGTTGTTGCAGCAGAAGTAATTGTGATACCTCTTTCTTGCTCTTGCTCCATCCAGTCCATAGTAGCAGCGCCATCATGAACCTCTCCAATTTTATGAGATTTACCAGTATAATATAAAATTCTTTCTGTAGTTGTAGTTTTTCCTGCATCAATATGAGCCATAATGCCAATATTTCTGTATTTAGATAATTCGTGAGACCTGGTCATAATTTCTTTACCACCTAAAATGTGAGAAGGCTCTATTAGCATCAGCCATTTTATGAGTTTCTTCTCTTTTCTTTACAGCGTTACCCTTGTTATTAAATGCATCGATTATTTCATTTGCAACTCTCTCTCGCATAGTTTTCTCATTTCTTTTTGTTGCAGAATCTACAATCCATTTCATTGCTAAAGTCTGTGCTCTTTTTGGCCTTACTTCCATTGGAACTTGGTATGTTGCACCACCAACTCTTCTAGATCTAACTTCTAGTGCAGGTTTTACATTATTTAAAGCTTCATGAAAAAAATCAATTGGAGTTTTATCTGTTTTTTTTGAAACAATATCAAAAGCTCCATATACTATTTTTTCTGAAGTAGATTTTTTTCCATCCAACATAATCCTGTTCATAAATTTTGCCAAAACCAAATCTTTGTATTTATGATCTGGTAATATGGTTCTTTTTTCAGCTGCTCTTCTTCTAGACATGACTATTTAGGACGTTTAGCGCCATAAAGTGAGCGCCTTTGTTTTCTTGAAGAAACACCTTGTGTATCAAGTGTTCCTCTTAAAATATGATATCTTACACCGGGAAGATCTTTGACTCTTCCACCTCTAATTAAAACAACCGAATGTTCTTGAAGATTATGACCTTCTCCAGGAATATATGCAGAAACCTCCTGACCATTAGTCAGTTTTACTCTTGCTACTTTCCGTAATGCAGAATTGGGTTTCTTTGGGGTTGTAGTATATACCCTAGTACAAACACCTCTCTTTTGAGGACTCTTATCTAATGCAGGAACTTTATTCCTTTTTTTAACAGCAGATCTACCTTTTCTAACAAGTTGGTTAATAGTTGGCATTTTGTCCTTTTAGTTAAGTGTTTGGAATCTAATCCACGACCTTTAACAAATCGTAGGGGTCTTTATTAATTGATAAGGATAAAGTCAAGCATATATAAGAAAAAAATTACTAATTTTCGATATTTTCTACATCATTATTACTAATTACTTCATTATCTCTTTCAATAGCAAGATTTTCATAATCTGTTGTCATTTTACCAGTTCCAGCAGGAATTAGCCTTCCAACAATTACATTCTCCTTTAGGCCATTTAATGGATCAATCTTACCTAGTGTAGCAGCATCAGTTAACACTTTTGTTGTTTCTTGGAAGGATGCAGCAGAAATAAAAGAGCCGGTTTGTAAACTAGCTTTAGTAATTCCTAATAAAACAGGCTCAAATTCAATTACTTTTTTTCCTTTTTCATTCAAAATTTTATTTAATTTAAGCGCATCTCTTCTTTGAATTTGTTCACCAGTGATTAAATTAGATTCACCTGGATCTTTGATCAGAACTTTTTGAAGCATTTGTCTAGCTATTGTTTCAATATGCTTATCATTAATATAAACACCCTGAAGTTTGTATACTGATTGTACCTCCTTAACGAGATACCTCGCTAGCTCTTCAACACCTAAAATTCTCAATATGTCGTGAGGAACGGGTGTGCCCTCTACAAGAATATCACCTTTCTTAACAAAATCTCCTTCTTGAACATTTAAGTATTTTGATCTTGGAATTAGTAATTCAAAAGAATCTTTTTCATCTATTGAAGTAATAATAACTCTTCTTTTATTTTTATAATCTTTACCAAAAGATATCTTGCCGTCAATTTCACACATTATTGCAGGATCTTTAGGTTTTCTTGCTTCAAATAATTCAGCAACCCTTGGTAATCCTCCTGTGATATCTTTAGTTTTTGAAGATTCTTTTGGAATTCTTGCAATAACTTGACCTGCTGATACCTCTTGCCCATCCTCTACTCCAAGTATTGAGTCAATCGACATAGGATAGTTAGCAATATTTAATTTATCATCTTTTAAGTCAGATAATTCACTTGCAATATTAATAGCTGGTTTAAAATTTTTACTTTTTTGATTTTGACTCCAATCAATTACTACCTTACTGGATATTCCTGTCGTATCATCAATTGATTCTCTAAAAGAAATACCTTGTTTTAAATCAACATATCTCACGAAGCCATTTTTTTCAGCTATGATAGGTAGGGTGTATGGATCCCATTCAGCCAATAATTGATTATTTTCAACTTTGTCTCCTTCATTCACAAGAAGCTTAGTACCAAAAGGGATATTTGATGAGTACTTATCAGAATTTTCATCAACAATTTTTATTTTACCATTCCTACTTAAAACAATTTTATTTTTAAATTTATCTTCAATAATTTGAACATTTTCTAGTTTAACATTTCCTGAGATTGGAGAAGTTGCGTTGGACTGTTCAACTGATGAACTTGCTGCACCTCCGATGTGAAAGGTTCTCATTGTAAGTTGTGTTCCGGGTTCTCCAATGGATTGAGCCGCAATAATACCTACTGCTTCTCCAAGGTTAACTGGAGTTCCTCTAGCAAGATCTCTACCATAACATTTTGAGCAAATGCCATCCTCAGTTTCACAAGTTAAAACCGATCTAATTTTTAATGATCTGATACCTAGTTTTGCAATCGAATCCAAATGTTTTTCAGAGATTATTTCACCAGCATTAACAATAACGTTGTTATTTTCATCAGTTATTTCATTGACAGGAGTTCTGCCTAATACTCTCTCTGTAAGCGGTGATGTAATATTCCCAGACTCAACTATTTCTTCAACAATAACACCATTAGAAGTATTACAATCCACTTCTCTAATAACAGCATCTTGAGCAACATCAACTAATCTACGGGTTAAATAACCGCTACTTGCAGTTTTTAATGCAGTATCAGCCAGCCCTTTACGCGCTCCATGGGTGGAGGTAAAGTATTCAAGTACTGATAAACCTTCTTTAAAATTTGATTTGATTGGATTCTCAATGATTTCACCAGAAGGCTTAGCCATTAAACCTCTCATTCCTGAAAGTTGTTTTA